>JAIYDT010000497.1 GCA_027487355.1 Verrucomicrobiaceae bacterium | reverse complement strand
TCATGAACGTAACCGCTGCCGATGTAAGGCTTGAATCCGCTGCTGGCTTTCCATTCGCCTTCGAACGTGGCTTGCTTGTCATCGAGCACGATTCCACTGAGCTTCGCGGAGTCGATGCCCACCGCCTGTTTGACCTCGGACGATGGCGCGGCGAGCACAGGGAGATCGAGAACCTGGCCTTGCGCCAACAGACGTTCCCTCAGCGCGGGATAGGGCAGTTTCTGGACGGTCACCTCTTTTTTCGCGGCGAGGGCCCCCGCCACTCCGGCGCTTTGGCCGAGAATCATCCATGTCGGCTCCACGCGGATCGAGGAAATGCCCACATGCGTGCAGGAGAGCGCGACCGGGACGAGCAGGTTTTCACACTCGGAAGGAAGGGGCAGGATGCTGCGATAAGGAATGTGATAGGGGTAGCCGTGGCGACGGCCCTGCATCCGAACTGGTAGGATCGTGCCTTCATCGGCGACGCTGTCCTTGGTTGCGACCCGCTGGCAGTCGTGTGAGTCGATCGGGAAGGAGGAAACGACGATGGGGTCCTCCTTTTGCGGATTCTCCATGATGTCCTTCTGACTGATGACATACATGCCTTTCATCCGCCGACCTTCACGGACGTAGAGTTGCGGCGACCAATGTTCGTAGCTGGCAAATTCATCGCGACAGAGGCCAAGCTCCGAGTGTTGCTTCCGCAAGGACTCGGGCACGGCGGGGTCGGTGCAGAAGAAGTGGTAGAGCTCCAAGGTGTATTGCCTGTGTGCCTCCCAGATTTTCGCGCGGCCTGCTTGGTCGGCTTCGCTCCAGCCATTGCAAGCGCCGACGAGGCCCATGGAAAATTGGCGACCGATGCCATTGTTCGCGTCGAACTTCCCGCCCGGGAGCGGATAGAGGTCCCACATCGCGGTGGCTTTCCCTTGTACGAAATACCGACGGATGACCTCGAATCGCGCGGGGTCGTACTGCGCCGGGGCTGGAAATGGAACGCGGTTGGCCGGATCTTTCGTGAGGCAAAGCCGGAAGCTGTAAACCATCACATTCCGATCGCCTGCATCTTCAGGACCTGCATCTTCCGTTGTGATGAGCGGCAACAGTTTGCCCGCATCGTCACGGCCCGAAATGGGCATCAGCGGCTTGGGATAACTTTTTCCGGCAAGAGATTCTCCGAACTCCTTCCGTCCTTCGCGCCCGATGGTCCATGACACACCTGCCGCTGCCATGAGATCGCCTTCATAGGTTCCATCAATGAACACCTTCGCGCTGAAATCTCCGTCGGTGGTTTGCAACCGCTTGATATGTGTCCCGGTCTTTTCCACCGACTTCAGCACACGCTTCGTGAGCACCTGCACCCTGGCTTCATCGAGCATCTGCTTCGTGATCCGCATCGCCACGCCCGGCTCGTAGGTCCAGTGCTTCTGATCTTTCTCGCTGACCTTGTAAGGCAGCTTGATCCCGCGCGAGGCGTAGTCCGACTCGATGCGCGTGTGCCATTCGTCAAAGAGCCCCATCACCGTGCTGCGCACCGTTTGATTCGAGTCGCTGAAACAGAGTCCGCCCGTGTTGACGCCGCCGACATGATCCGTCGGCTCCAGCAGGATGACCGAGGCTCCTTCCCGTGCCGCCGCGATCGCCGCGCAGAAGCCTCCTGGGGTGGAGCCATAGACGAGCACGTCGGCCGAGGCGGCGCGAACTGGAGCCAGGGAAGCCAGCAGGAGGGACACAAGGAGGGCGATGCTGGTATTCATGGCCGGAATTGGACGGAGCTCGTGACCATCGCGCCGCGTTCGTCGGTGAGAGAGATGAACCAGGTGTTCGCGTCGGAGGGTGGTTTCGGTGCGGTGACGATATCCTGGCCGATTTGTGCCGGAAGTTCCTTCCATTCGCGGGTGGAGCGAAGGCCGTCGTCAGTGGTGTAATGCAGCGTAGCCGATTTCATCGGGACTGGGCTTTTGAAATCAAGAAAGACCTTCTCACCTTGGATCTTGATCGTTAGCGGCTCGGCAAGCGGTTTGCCGTTGCGGCAGAATGAATCGATGAACAGCCCGATCTCTTCTGGTGCCCAGCCGGGGGGATGGCCGTGAGGCATTTTCACCTCGATGCGCATCTGCTTCCTACCGGGCACGATGTCGAAACTCTTCTGATAGCTATCAAGCGGGTAATGAACGTCGTTGGTCCCGTTCACCCAAAGGATCGGCACGCGGCAGCTCGTCAGCAGGCTCGACGGATCGTAGGCTTTCACCCATGCGTCGCGCCGAGCGCCGAGTTTGTCGATCGACGGCTTCTGCACCGACTCGCCCTCGTGGAGAAAGCCGCAGCCATAGACGGGCACCGCCGCCTTGAAGCGATTGTCGAGCGAAGCCACGAGGCAGGTGGTGTAGCCGCCCCAACTGATCCCCGTCACTGCGGTGTGATCGGCGTCGACTTCCGGAAACGAGCGCAGCAATGAATGCGCGCGGATGACGCTCGCCGCTGCGTGATAGGGCCAGTCGTCAGAGACGTCGCCGCCGATGCTGTCGAACTTCTGAGGGTGGCCCTGATCCGGACCACCGTTCGGCAGGCGTTGGCGGGTTTCAGGCTTGTTGGACTGACCCGGCACGGGAACTCCTTTCGCATCGTAAAGGGCATCGACCGGCCGATTGCCGGATAGATCCATCGCGATGGCCGCATAGCCGCGTTTGGCCCACAGATGCACCCACTCGGCGAAGGCCGTCCCACCGCCGCCGTGAATCAGCACGACACCGGGAAACTTCGTGCCCGGCTTCGCCTCACCGAGCGTAATCGGCGAGGCGTAGAACGCGAACACCTCGGTTTTGACGCCCTTGTAGTCTTCACCGGCGTAAATCAACGAATGGACCGACCCGGTCTGCGCCAGCCAGCGCATCGTGGGAGCGGTTTTCAACTCGGTGAGATTCCAAGGGCCCACTTGTTCCACTTCGCGAGTGGACGAACTTGCTGCTTCATCGGCAGCGCGCAGCAGGGTGAGCGGCGCGAGCAGCAGTGCGAGGACGAAAAGACTGATGGGTTTCATTTCGATTCTTAACGATTCTGTTTCTGATCCTTCTTGCCTTTGCCCTCGTCATTCACAGTTGGTTTGAATTCGATCAGAACGCCTTCCAGGTGACCTAGGAAAAGGGGCGAGCGAGGCTTCCATCGTGTGGATGGTTTCCAGCGTCCCCCGGTTGAATTCGTGCAGATCAGAAGCATTGATTCGGCTACTTGACTGAGCTTTCGATGATGAAGGCAGGGCGCGAGAGCACGCCTTTCGAGAGGGCTCCGTAATGGTCAGAGCGCCAGAAGTCCTTCAGGTCTGCAGCGGTGATGAGCTGGAGGCCGGGAGTGGCGACGGCGGGATTGCAGAGAATGTAGAGATTCTCCTCCGCGAGGTAGCCGCAGACGTTGAGGGTATGGCCAGCGCTGCCACCGGGATACTGGGGGCCGATGTATTTGAAATCGACCACCACTGGGCGGCCGGCATCGAGCTCGCGTTTCAGCATGCTGGTGGCTTCCTCGAAGCCCGCGTCGTCCGGGGTGTAGGTGACGAGCTTCCAAGTTTGACCGATCTTTTTCGAGGCGTTCAGGAGGTGCCCCCAATCGGTTCCCGTGCCGAGCGGGGAAGGGCAGAGGCGCTTGAAATCCCAGCCGCCGATCTTGCTGCCCTGCGAGCGTGCGAAGGTGGCGCAGGCTGTGGAGCCGCAGTTGTTGTAGCCCTGATGGATGTGCGGCATCTGGACGAAGGCGAACTTGCCGGGCTCGCCTTTGCGCTGGCGGTAGTCGATGAGTTTCAGGAGGTCCGCGCCCTGCTGGGCGGAGGCATCGGCGGACGGCTGGGCGGGATGGCCGGTGGACGCGGTGGGGCGGAGCTTCGAGGCCTTCGTCCAGGTGTCTTTCGCGGCATCCAGTTCACCGGCTTGAAACTGCATCTCACCTAACAGAACGAGGCCCGAGGGATCGTTCAACTCCGCTGCCCGCTCGGCGAGCTGTCGTGCCTTGATCGGATCGGGAGCGATTCCTTCACCGGAGAGATAAGCCATCGCCGCGCAGGCGGAGGCCCGACCGTGGCCTGCTGCGGCGGCTTTCGTCCAAAACTCAAGCGCTTTGGGAACGTCCTGTTCCGTGCCTTGAGCGCCGAAGTAGCATTGACCGAGGTTGAAGGCCGCCTGCGGCGATCTCGCTGCCGCGGCCTTGAAGTAGCCGATGGCAATCATTGGATTGCCTTTGACGAAGGCCCCCCGCAGGTAGGCGGAGCCGATGAAGTCCATCGCCTCTGCATTTCCGGCATCGGACGCCTGATGGGCCCATTTCATCGCCTCGACGTTGTCCTTGGCGACGCCCTTTCCATCCCGATAGCGAAATGCGAGGTCCAACTGGGAGTTGATATCTCCGCCAGTGGCCTTGTCTCGGAGAGCCACCAGGTCTGCCTGGTCATCTGCGAACAAACCGGAGAGTCCCATCAGCGATAAGGCGGCGAGGGCGAGCAAGGGGCTGGGTGTCATAAGTTACGGGCGATTCCGGGATTTCATCATGTCCAGGGTGGCGTCGGCGAAAGCCTTGCCCATCAGGGCGAACGTTTTTGCACAGCCGAGGTAGTGGTAGCCGGCATTCGAGGCGCCACGTTTCCAAAGGGCGACCTCTGCAGGTGATATCAATTTGGCCTCAAACGATTTCACGTAATCTTCCTTCTGCTTTTCGTTCATGTGACCGTCCGCATTCGGATGATCCGCATGCTTGGAGTCGAGGAAGTATCGCATCTGTTCGACCTGGTCATGTTTGCTTTCGATGGCTCCGAGCTCCGCCGACCAGAATGGCGAGGTCTGGACGGCGGCGACATTGCCTTTGAATTCCGGCAGCAATGAAGGTGCCGTCATGGCCTTGCGAAAGGCGACCGTGTCGGCGTCCGCATTCGCTCCTCCGACGCCCATGACTCCGATGACAAACGGCATTTCCGGCACCTTGAGTTCCTTGCGGACATCGCGGATGAATGCGGTCAGGCAAGCGCTGTAATTGGCGAAGCGCGGTTCACTGCTGTTCTCAGGGACCTCGGGGTAAACGTCATAGTCCACCATGTCGTTCCAGCCCTGAAGCCACACGAAGCCGGCGACCTCGAAGCCCTGTGCGGCATCGTACTCCGGGCAAACCCGCTTTGGATTCTCTAGGACCTTTTTCACATGCTCGATCATCAGGCGATAGTACTTTCCTGACTGCGCCTCGTGGTAGCGATCCTCCTTGATGTCCTTTTTCGTGCGTGGATAGACCCCGGCGCTCGGTGGGCGAAAATCGTGGTAAAGCGACTTTCCTCCCCATGCGGTCTTGATCAGGAGAACCGGCTCGTCCAATGCCGAATCCATGGTGATCCCGAAGGTGAATTCGGGACCGATCTTGCCTCCATCCTCAGTCGGATTTTCGCGGGCTCCGAAGCCGGCGGTCAACTTGCCGAAGCCCTCGCCATTGGTCTCTCCGCCTGTCAGGTAGCTGATGTAGGTGTGCTTGCAGACAGTGGGTTTTCCGTCGGCAGCACGCATCTGCTTCAACAAGGGCGCCGTGGCTGGATCGTCGCCGATGTAGTCGAACGTGCCAATCTCCGCATGGCCTTCCATGTTGGATTGGCCTGCCAGGATGAAGACCTTTAGCGGCTTGGCTTCTGCGCAGGCGGCGGCCGCCATGGCGGCGATGAGGAGTTTGGCGAAGTGTTTCATCTTATTGCGTATCTCTGTGATCAAATAAACTCATCGAATTGGAGTCAGTTCAGGTGAGTCTTTCGAGGCTTCGATCGCCCGGATCGCCTCGCGGACACACTTCGCTTTCATGACCATCAGCTCCTCGGGGAAATCCGGTTCCTCCTTTTCGAAGTAGTTGGCGATCCGTTTCAGTTCTGGGACGACTGCCTTCGCATTGGCTCCGTAGCTGAGGAGGATCTTCATCAACTCCGGCGTGCGCTCCTGGCTGTCCCATGGGTTCTGGTTGCGCGTGTAGGCCACGCAGGCGGCGAGGCCTTCCTTGATCCGGTGTTTCGCCAGAATCCGCAGCCCTTCCACGCGGATGGTATCGGCGAACATCTCACCGCTCGGTGCAGGTTCGATCACCGCCTGATAGATGGCCGGCATCAGGGGTTTGATTTCCTCGGAGGTCAGGTTCCGATACACCGAGCCGATGGCTCCTCTGGCGCGCCCATCCTGATTCTTGAGACCTGCGATCACGGCCTTGTAAAGGGCGGCGCGGTCGACCTGATCGAGTGAATGGCTGAGCATTCCGTCTCCATGTTCGCCCCCGGAATCGAACAGGGCGAAGCAGAGATACCGCTGTTGCATGCCGCGCGGATCGTTTTCAGGGTCGACCTTGGCCAGTTGTTGAAGGAGGTCGGGCACCGTCCGCATGGCTGGAGCGCCAATGCTTGCAAGGGCATCGGCCGCCTTGATGCGCAACCAGAGGTCCTTTGATGCGAGCGACTGTCGAAGGGCGTCGATGGCTGGCTCTGCCCGTTCGCCCAGCGCGGCCAAGGCCTGGCAGGCTCCATAGCGGGACTCGAGGTCTGGCGAGTCGAGCAGCTTGAGCAGGGGAGGGACGACGGCGTCCTTGCGGCGGGCCAGCGCCATCGCGGCGCGCTCGCGGACGACCGGGGACCAACTGCCGAGGCGTTCGATGAGCTGGTCCGGGTTCACATTGTCATAGACGCTCTCCTTGTCCTTGTTGTTCCAGCCGCGGCCGTCCTGGATGAGGGACTGTGCGGCAGCGGGATCGAGTTGTGGGGCGACACCCTTGCGCTTTCCTGTTAGATAGATCTTCTTGAGCGGCATCGCATAGCCAAGCAGGTAGCCGCCGGTGCTGTCCCAACCTTCGAAGCTGTCGTTTTCAAACTCAGGTGGTCCCTGGTGCGGGAAGGCGCCGTCCCAACGTCGGGCGAGGTCGAAGTACCAGGTGCCGAACTCCTGCATCCACGCCCCCGTGGCATTCGGGCCGGATTGGGCAACGCCTGGCAGTGACCACAGGATGTTGAAGAAATTGCCGGTGTGGCCGCAGTCCCGTTCGGAGCCGTGGGAGGCGATGCTCATCCGCGAAAAGAATTCCGCGCCTTTCGGATCATCGAGCAGGTTGAACAGGACGGCGGCCATTCCGCACTTGCCGTTGTCGTCGTGACTTTCAATCCATGGATGATGATCGCCATAGGGGATCGCCCCCTTGCCGATGTAGAACCGCAGCAATCGCGCGCTGAGTTCGATCGCGCGGTCGACCGCCGGGTCCTTCACTCCGGCGGCGCGGGCCATCACCAGCGAAATGGTCAGCGGCAGCCCCGGAGAATTCATCATTCCGTAGCCACCGAGTCGTCCGCCCGGCACCGCAAAGCCGTGGCCCCACGAACCGACCGCGCTCTGTCCCTTCGCAGCTTCCAAGGCGAGACGTTTCAGCCCCGGCATGACTGACTCATCGCCGGTGGCCATCAGATACTCGGAGAGCAGCATCATGACGTAGCCGTAGTGCCAGGTCTGCATGGAATCGGATGAAAAATCTGCTGCCCACTGTGCCTCCTTTTTCACCAGTGGGAGGTAGTCGGGATTTCCGCAGGCGAGCAAGGCGAGCGCATTCAGGGAGCGGGTGATGGGATCCTGGTTGGGCTCCTCGCTGTAGTTGGGAGCAGCCACGCGTGCCGCGAGCGCCTTGCATCCCAGTTCGAGGATCCGCTTCGATTTCCCACAATCGTAGGGAGCGGTGGTGCTGTAGCCTCCCAATACCCTGAGTTTGACCACGACGTCTTCCGAGCGTCCTGCCCGCCAGCGGGTGAGTTTCAGATTTCCGTCACCGGATTCGGCAGCGGTGAGCGCCTTGCCGAACTCGATGCGCGGATCGTAGGCAAAGGCCTGGCCTCCCACGCCGAGGATGACGTCACCGATCTTGAGGATGCCATCGGCAGGTGAGCCCTTGTCGACCTTGGTGATGGCGATCTGCCGGGCATCGCGGGTCACCAGGTTGTCACAGTAAATCCAGCCACGTGCGCCGGTGGCTCCCAGATTCCAATCATGCGCGGCTCCAGCAGGGATGGTCCCGCCTTTGGTGAAATCGGGAACCTTGCTCCTGCCCTGGTTGGCTGCCACTGCAGGGGCCGATAGCAGCGCCGACAAGGCGGCGACGAGCAGCGCTGTGATGAAATGTTTTTGGAAAATCATAAGGGCCAACCGACCGGATACGCTCAGTGGCGGTCGGTCTGTCGAAATTCCTGATGCCTTGCCGTGGACTCATTTTCAGGAGCCTGGACTGGGAAGCTCGTGGATGGCTTCATCGGGCGATAGATGCAGCATCACCCATTCGTTCATGAAATTCGACTTTCCACGAGGTTTTCGGCTGAGAACATCTGCCGCCAATCCTTTCATTTCCTCAACTACCATGAAACCGCACCTCTGTGCCGCCCTTGCGCTCTCTGTCTCTTTGTTTTCCAGCCTTCGCGCGGATCCGATTCCGGAAAATCTTCGTCAGAACGGCTGGTTCATCGGTGCCCAAGCCTACACCTTCAAGGAATTCAGCGCGTTCGAAGCCATCGCGAAGACCAAGGAAGCCGGTGGCAACGTGATCGAGTTCTATCCCGGACAAGCCCTGAAACCCGGATCGTCGGAAAAGGTCGGCCACACGATGTCCGAAGCCGCGATGAAGGAGCTGAAGGCCGAGTGCGCGCGCTTGGGCGTGAGGCCGGTGAACTACGGCGTGGTGGCAGCGAAGTCGCCCGAGGAGGTTCGCGCGATCATGAGCTTCGCCAAGAAGATGGAACTCTATGCGGTCTGCACCGAGTCCACCGAACAGATCGTGGCCTGGGAGGCGGGTGCCAAGGAGTTCGACGTCAAGGTCGCCTTTCATGAACACGGCGGTTCGATGGGCCGACCCACCTACAAGGTCTGGAATCCGCTCTACATCCTCGGCGTGGTCGAAAGTCGCGACCATCGTGTCGGTGCCTGTGCCGACCTTGGCCACTGGTGCACCTCGAACCTGAAGCCGGTCGAGTGCCTGCGCATCCTCAACGGCCGCATCATCAGCGTCCATCTCAAGGACAAGGCCACCACGGGCGAGGCCCCAGTGGTTGTTGCGGGCAAGGGAGTCGTCGATGTCGCGGCCTGCCTGGAAGAACTCAAGAAGCAGAAGTTCGACGGCCACATCTCCATCGAGCACGAGAACGAGTGGAAGGACAACGTTTCGCAGGTCAAGGCGAACATCGACTTCGTGAAAGCACACGCCAAGTAACCGGGCGGCAAGATCGAGCCGGGGTAGGGCGTAGCCTCCCGGATGAGATGGCTTGGACTGATCTTGTTGATCCTCGGAGTGGCTGCGGCGCAGGACCACCCGAGGATTCTTTTTCCCCCTGCGATGGAGGCCGGGGTGAAGCAGCGGATCGCCTCCGATGAGCTCGCGGCAGGACTTCAGAAACGCGTTCTGGAGCGGGCCGAAAAATCCCTGAAGGAGCGGACCTGCGAGTATCGCATCCCGGATGGAAAACGCCTGCTTTCAGAGTCGCGGATGGCCCTGCACCAGGTGCTGGTGAATGCCTGGGCCTGGCGGACCAGTGGGGATGTTCGATTCCGCGACCGGGTGATCCGCGAACTCGATGCGGCTTGTGCGTTGAAAGACTGGAATCCCTCCCACTTCCTCGATACGGCGGAAATGGCGACCGCAGTGTCCATTGGCTACGACTGGCTCTATCCATCGCTGAGTCCGGAGCAACGCAAGCGCTATGAGGATGCGCTGCTGGACAGGGCCCTGCGCACGGTGCTGAAGGTACACGGGAAAGCCCCTTGGTGGACCGGGCCAGGAAACAACTGGTCGCAGGTCTGTGGGACCGGAATGACCCTCGCGGCGCTTGCCGTGCGGGAGCGCGACCCCGGACTGTGCGATGGGATCATCGAGCATGGAATCGAGCTGCTCAATCACTGCCGTGAGTTCTACGAACCCGATGGAGCCTATCCCGAAGGACCGGGTTACTGGCATTATGGCACCAATTACCAGATTCTCGGGATTGCGGCCTGCAAAGGATTGAAGCGACCGATTGAAACTCCTCGGGTTCTTGGGAAAAGTGGCTCATTCATGCTTCACGTCGTGGGTCCCAGCGGGCTGCCCTTCAACTACGCGGACGGCGGAGCGGGCCAGGAACTCGCCTCGGCAGCTCAGTCGTGGCTGGCTTCCGAATTCAACGATCCGACCCAGGCCGGACAGGTTCGCGATTCTCTCGCCAGGGGGCTGAAGCGGGGAGTTGGCAACAGCACCACGGGCGAACTCCGCTTTTTTCCCCTGCACCTCTTGTGGCTGCCGCCGGTGCCATCGGGAAATGTCGAAAAGGAACTGGCGGCCACTTTCCAAGGCGAGCAGGCCTTTGCCATGCTCAGGACCTCGACCCAGCCGGACGCCGCCTGGCTGGCCATCAAGGGCGGAACCGGTGCGGCAAGTCACGGGCATCTTGATGCCGGCAGCTTTGTTTATGACGCGGCGGGCATCCGCTGGTTCCATGATCTCGGCTCGGACGATTACAACATGCCGGGCTACTTCGGGAAACAGCG
>JAIYDT010000432.1 GCA_027487355.1 Verrucomicrobiaceae bacterium | reverse complement strand
CGCGCCATGACCACCGAGGCCCTCAACAAGATCCTCAAGGACCCCTTCCTCCAGGATTACCCCAAGCTGGCCTTCGGCATTTCCAACGCCACCCGACGCTTCCAGTTGCTCTATGACAGCACCACCCTCGAGGCCCTCGCCGGTCTCTACGAAGGCTACTGCCGCCAGGAACGCAGCGCGGTGAACTACACCAGCAGTTGCCTGTTTCGCGACATCAGCCTGTGCAGCCTGCCGCTTTCCAGAAAGCCCCTTGTCAAACGCATCCACGAGGCCTTTTGGACGAATGCCCGGCGCACCCAGCCCGGCGGCCATCCTGAAATCCCGGACTCGATGAAGCCCGCCCTGCTGATGGTCTCGGCCTTCTGCGATGACAAGGAAACCACCCGCACGCTGTTCGAGGAATGCGGCCAGGACCTGGTGGGGGACATCCGGGTCATCGTGCCCCTGTTGCTGGCGCGGGAGTTCGCTCCGGTGGACCGACTGCTGCCCAATGATTCCCAGAGTTTCATCTATGCCCCATGGTGGTATTACTATAACTCCGAGATCGAGGAAGCACTCAAGGAGTATGCGCCCCGGATCACCGATCCCGTGAAACGCTTGCGCCTGGAAAACGCCCTCTGCGGTCTCACCAACCTCAATGGTCCGCTGGCTCCCCGCGAATCCGCCGACGAGCAGATCAAGCGCCTCGCGGCCATGGCGAAGACCCACTTCCCGAAAACGCCGGTTTCCCAGTTCCAGGTGCTCTCACGCCTGCTTCTGGCCGATCCGCTCGTCGCACTCGAATTCGAGGACCGTGCCATCGAATGGTCGCGCGCCCGGCCGTTTCAGACCACCGTCAACGACTGGGTGTCCGATCGCAGGCCTCCAGGGGTCACGATGGGGTCGAACGACTTCTTCATGCTTCAATACGTCATCCACTATCGCGCTGCCCTTCGTGCGGTGGGGAATGGGGATGTCTCCTTGCTGAAGTCCATGGTTGATGTCCTGAAAATCGCCAATCAGGGCGGCAGTGCCAGCACCCGGACCCAGGTCAACGCCGTGACCAACCTCACCTACCAGACCCTCGTCCAACTGCCCCTGATGGTGGCGCAGGACCGCACCCAGGGCTTCGCCGTAGCACTCCCGATCTACTGTGATCTGGCTCACTATGTCGCCACCACCAAGCTCGCCTTGACGCCCGAAACCTTCCCCCGCGTCATGACGACCTGCCGTTTCCTCGCCGAATGGACCGGCCATCCGGAGATCTATCAGGAACTCCTCAAGTCTCTGCCGTCCAACCGCCAGGCGGAAGCTGCGAAGTTCCCCGCCAACCAGGTGCTCGGCAAGCTCCCGTCCCAGGCGGATACTGCGCTCGACTGGATCAAGAAGGACACGCTGGCCCCCTTGCGAAAGGACTACCTCACCCGCATCCTTTCGAAAAAGGAACTCTCCGCCCTGCTGCCGGCCGATGGCAGTTGGATCAAGCCACTCCAAGCCAACTTCCCCGAAGGCGAGTTCGCCAGCCTGACTAAGACCGTCTCACCCGACTGGCTCCCACAAGTCCGCACTGCCCTCTCGGGCACCAAGCCCGAGTGAACCGAGCGACCTCCATCCTGACGACAACCAGTCCGGCCCGCAGATCATGCACCCTCGGCATTCCCCGACCAGGGAACAGACCCTGTAAATAGTAGCTCAAGTTTGAAACTTGAGTGCGCGGTGGAGCTATGACACCGCAGAAGCAGACCCGGTCTCCCACGACGCCGGAATCAAAAGCTCCCGCCTGACTTTCCTGCCGCGAATGACAGGAAAGCGGTGCAGAATTTCTGGTTGCCGCCATACCCCAAAAAGGTAACGTTCCCCAAGTGATTGGGGATTTCTCATGCAAGGAAACCGAAAAGATCTGGAACGGCAGTCGGTCGAAAAGACTGCCGGGAGAAATCCAGGAGCGGGCCTTTTTGAAACTCCGTCAGCTTCAAGCGGCCGAGATCCTGGAGGATTTACGAATCCCGCCCAGCAACCGCCTCGAATCCCTCTCTGGCGATCTGAGGGGGTTCTGGAGCGTAAGAATCAATCAACAGTGGCGCTTGGTTTTCCGTTGGAATGACGGGAAGGCGTCCGCTGTGAAAATCACTGACTACCATTGAAGGGCATGAAACGAACCACCGAACTGATCCCACTGATGAATTTCTTCGCAGAGACGCTTCGCGAAACCTTGGACGAATGGGACGTCTCGCAAGCTGAGGTCTCTCGGATGACGGGTATTCCCTCGCCCCATCTGACGGACATGAAAAAAAGCCGCCGCCGCTGCACGCCGGAATACGACCTGCGCTTGAGTCGCTACTTCGGAACCTCTCCGGGCTTCTGGCTGCGCCTCCAGTTGGATTTCGAACTGATGCGGGCTGAGCGCGAGAATGGAGAAAAGATAAACCGTGAGGTCACCCCCCACGCAGCTTGAATAAGGCCTAGTGGATCCCAACCGCCAAATCTCTTCAAATCATCAATCATCAATCATCAATCCATCTCCATTCCCCGACCATCTCCCCGCGCCAAGACATGATCAACCGCGCCGGGATTCTGGAAACGAGGAACTCGCACCATGGTGGGAATCCATCCCTCGGAAGGGGGCAAGCGAACTGAATGTGAATCCGCCAGGCTCCCGACCCAACCAATCTCGAAATCTACAACTCGAAATCATGGAGTCCCATGTCTCCACGCCATCGGCGTTTCGTCCCAAAGCCCAGGGTCGCTCGTATCCGAGCCACCCTGGGTGAGGCAAGAAAGGATTCCGAACCCTATCGGGATTCCATCAGACGAGCGACTCGACAACGACCGTGAGCACGAACACTGGATTTTCGGGGCTGACCCCAAAAAGACGCCAAAAACTGAGCCCAAAAATGGATGGCCAAGTTCGATGCCTTGAGAGCGAGCCTCTGAACGCACGAAGAGAGGCACTCAGCCTTCGTCGAAGCAGAGAACGCCCTCGTAGAGACCAAAGAACGCAGTCTCTAGAGGGCGGGAGGCAACCAATCATAGACCATCAACTAGACCCTAAGCCTCCGGATTCGGCTCTGCGGTCATGGCAAATCGATAAACCAATTCATGATGCTCTCCTATCGACGCCGATTACCACCAAGGACCAGCAGGCCACTGCAAATCAAAAGGAGCGAGCTGGGTTCGGGAACAACGGTTCCTCCGAAGTTGATGGAATCATAGGTTCCAGCGTCCCATCCATTCGGATCGAAGTTATTATGGCTACCGTTCCACAATGCTTGCAACCGGACTTCATCGAAATTCACCCCCGAAAATCCAAAGAAGGACGCGTCGAAGAAGGACGCGTCCATTAAGCTAATTTGGCCAGCTCCAACGCTGACACCATCAAGCAGCACATCATACTGTAACGATTCGGCGAAGTAATAGAGACCAGACCAAGCCTGAAATTCCACTGCGTCGATGACACCGCCAAAGGTGATCTTCGTGTATCCTCTACTGTAGCCATTAAAACTTGTAAACCAACTGTACTGACCTTCAGCGGCACCTGAGTAACTCACAATGGAGGTTGTAGCGTTGTATGGAATCTCGTTCCAAGTATCACCTCTAGCGATGGCCTGATACTCATTCCAGATGTAGGTTGATCCAATATACTCAACAGTGATGCCGTCTTCTGTGTAAGGACCTGTGAAAGTCGAAGTGTTCCCCATTCCCTCAAATCCATTGAAATTGGTGTGACCATCAAGGAAGTTGTAATTATACACAGAAAAAGCAGCGTCAGCACTACCCGAGGCGCCAAGAGCAAACATTGCAGCAGCGATAACCCTATTTCTAATTTGCATGATTTTTGTTTTTTTTCATATTCTTGAAATGATTTGTTAAATAGCAATACATATAAGAATTTTATCTATAATGCGTCTTCAGTTCCTCTTCACACGGAAGTAGCGCGTAGGTAGGTTGCCAGTGCTGTAGAACCTTGTGACCACACCACCAGTTCCTGAGATGTTTGATTCAACTACTTCCCATGTTTGTAAGTCGAACGATGACTCGATAGTGTAGTTGGCTCCATTGCCGGCGAAAAAACGGAATTCAACAGCAGTGCGTATGATTGTAGATAAGGCGTCAGGCGAACTTGTCTGCTGGAGCGGACTGTAGCCAGTGTTGATCTCGAAAAGATCATCAAAGCCATCATCGTCAGTATCTTTTACGCTTGGGTTTGTGCCGTGATTGATAACTTCCTGGTTGTCACTCAATCCATCGCTGTCAGAATCGGCAGAATTCGGATTTGTTATATGCGTATTGATTTCAGCGCCATCGCTCAGCCCATCAGCATCAGTATCGTCAAGGACTGGACTCGTCTTGTAAGTATTGACTTCTGCCCCGTCATTTATCCCGTCTGCATCTGTGTCTGCGGATAGCGGATCGAGCCCCACACGCTCAAAGAAGTAACTCCCTCCCCAATACCAATTTTCCCCCCAACGCCATTTTTCTCCAATATACCCCTCGCCCATCAATGCGGCATACAGGGCAGGCATTTCTGGGAAATTGTTAGGAGGAGGGTAGCCTTCATTCCATCGGGTAAATGATAAAGCGCTACCATCAGTCCACTTCCAAACACCATCGGTAGCTGAATACGACAATCCAAGCCAAACGTTAGATCTATATCCCGATTGATGCAGGCTGCGCCAACGAGTGACCATTCTGTTGTAGTCAGTCAAGTTAGAAAATACAGCAAGGCGTCCACGACGATCAATTGCATCAGCGGCCGCCATATCTCTGGAAAAATAACCTTCAATGATAGTAAAATAGCTCCCTTGATATCTGATTTCAGATTTGTCTGAAAGACCATCACCGTCCGTATCAGCTAGAAGTGGGTTAGTGCCATGAATGGTTAGCTCATCAAACGCAGTTAGGCCATCGTTATCGGTATCCGACAAATCCCTTTCAAAATTTGCGGCAACGGTCTTGTCGGCGTCCATCGTGATGGTCAGCGGGTTCTCGGTGCCGGAGGCGTCGCCGGTCCAACCGGTGAAGCGGCAGCCGGGGTTGGGGACGGCGGTGAGGGTGGCGTAGATGCTTCTTAGATACGCTCCAGCACCAGTAACAGCTCCATTAACTGGCGCGATGATGGAGATCGTCCAGTTCCTGGTGTCTAAGAGGCTGTCGACAGAGGATGCGCTACCAACGTTAGCCATTGTAAAACTACGAGCTACTCGGAACCCATCGCCACCGTTGTAGCTATATGGCTCGTAACTTATTCGAAACGCGACGCTACAGCTGCTCGCTTCGTATCCCGTCCCCCCTCCTCTAATAACCCTGTTTGTGCCCAATGCATCAAAACACCACTCCCTCACATTTCCACTCATGTCCGAAATTCCCAGCTCATTCGCTTGTTTGGTTGCCACGTCAGCCAAATTCAGATATGAACTGTCCGGAATCGAACGTCTGTTACCGAAATACCATGCCACTTCGTTAATGTCATTGCTGCCGCTGTACACGTATCCATTAGTATTCACTCCGCCTCTGGCCGCGAATTCCCATTCCTTCTCGCTAGGCAGGCGATAGCCGTTCGCAGCGGCATCAATGGTCGGAATTGTTTCGCCTGTCCGATAGACCGACGCACCATCTTTGTATGTAGGGGTTAACCCCTCTTTTTCGCTATAGGCATTGCACCACTTCACCGCGTCATACCAGCTCACAGATACCACCGGCTTTTTAGGTCCCAATCCTTGTCCGCTGCCGATGACATAGCCATTTTCTGTGGCCCAAGCGTGAACAGTCTGCCACTCACTTGAAACAACCTCGGTCTTTCCCATATAAAAAGAGTCCACGCTCTCGCCTCCTGCTGGCAATGAGCCACCAGTTACACCGGCGAACCCTTCAAGCGGCGGTGGTTGAAGATTAGCTGCTAGCAGTCTGAATCGCATTTGATTGCTGAACATGCCGTCCCAATCAACTCCAGCATTCCAGACGATGGTCTTGCCTAATCCGACCGTGACACCATCCCCGATCGCACCCGTAGTCGATGTGACAGGAACATTGTAAGTGAGACCACCATCTTGAGAAACTTCCAGAGTGACCCTAACCGTTGGGGCTAGTGAAGCGAGATCATAGCGGATATCCACAAACTTCGTCCCCGCGCGCTGCACCGCAGAAACATTCGAAACCACCGGATCCGCAGCCCAGAGGTAATTGGTCATAGCGCATAAGATCGCACAGACAGGCAAGAAGCGAAAGGCATTGATATACGAAGCAAGGCAATTTATCCAAGATATCATAACTGAAGCAGTCACGAAATCAAGAAAAAAGTCGCGAAGTTTGCTCCGTAAACGCGCTGTCCTTGGACGCATCTTGACTTTCTTCACCGTCATTCTGCGCCTATCCGACAAAAAACTACGGATGTGTAAAGCATACATCACCTCTACCAGAGGCCAGGGTCAGTCCCGAAAATCCAGTGTTCGTCCTCACGGTCCCTGTCGACTCGCTTGTCTGATGACACCTGGATGGGGTTCGGAATCCTTTCTTTCCCGTTCAGGGCAGCCCGGGTGCGAGCAACTCTGAGTTTTGGGGCGAAACGCCGATGACGCACGGACAAGGGATCATCACAGAGCAAGAAGCCCTGGATCCGCGAGGAATCCAAAAATCGGGAGCTGTTCGGCCGGGCTTCATCCGCCAGATCAGACAGCCCCTGGACTGCGGAGACCTGTCCTCCCCGTTAACCACATGTTGATTCTTCAGGGCCAAGGGCCAGAATCCATACCAGTCTAGGCCAGCGGCCTGGGTTTCATGTCCAGGATGAATCGAGGGCTGAAGGCCTGATCCATTTGGTTGGGTGGATCGGACGTCAAACGCACAAAGAATCGAACGGGCCTTCAGCCCTCGGGGATCTCCGATACCAGTTCATGGGGCGATG
>JAIYDT010000433.1 GCA_027487355.1 Verrucomicrobiaceae bacterium | reverse complement strand
CTAGAGACTCTCCCCGTTCACGCTGGAGATAGGCATTCGGCTGGCCGGCTGGCCGGATCTGGGCGGTGATCCGGCCACCGCCAGCGGGAGCGAATCCGGTCTGATCAAGCGTCAACGAAACCTCGAATCCCATCCGCCGCATGGCGGGAAGAAACACTTGATCAAGAAACTCGAAGGGCGGTGCCTGCGGATTGTGGGTGCCACCTTCCAGCACCACCGTGCTTTCGCCCCCGGCTGCGGCCAGCGCGGGCATCAGGGTCTGGAACAACAGGCCCGTGCTGCCAGCGGTACCGATGGCGAAGTGATACGACGAATGTCGTACTTTCCCGGCGCGAAACACCAGTTCGGTCGAGCCGATCTCCGCGCCATCCGCCGTGCCGTCGGAAATTTCACAGGCCGCACGGACACAGGTCAGGTGCTGGCGCATCAGACCAGGCCGTGGACGGCCGCCCCGGATGTTCGTCATCCGGAACGGCTGCCCGGTGATCATGGCAAGCGTCAGCGCCGTGCGGAGCATCTGCCCGCCGCCGTCCGCGCCGTCGAGTTGGATTGCCTTGCTCATGGTGGTTTCAGTCGTCTGCTTCCGCCGAGTCCTTGATGACGAAGCGCGCCTGGAGCTTCGCCACCGTGGTGGCGAGGCCGGCGGCTTCGACGCTGCGCAGGACTTCGGGGAAATCCTTGTAGGCGTCGGGCGCCTCGTCGATCGGATACTGGCGGCAGTTGGTCAGGATGTCGGAGGCATCGAAGTCGGAATCGACCGCCGCCTGGTTGAGCGTTCGCGCCGCATGCTTGCGACCCATCTGTCGACCCGCTCCGTGATTGACCGACCAGGCGGTGCGTTCGGCACCACCACTCGCGACCATCACCACCGATCCGTCGCGCGGATTTCCCGGCAGCAGGATCGGATGTCCGGTTTCAGCGAAAGGCGTTCCCGCCAGCGCGAAATGACCGCCTGGGATCGCCCGGGTCGCGCCCTTGCGGTGCACCCAGGCCTTCTTGCCATCGACGATCTCTTCACGGGCAATGTTGTGGGAGATGAAGTAAACGAGCTTCCCGGTCGCGCCCGGCAGGATTTCCTGGAAGGCCTCCAGCACGAGGGCGTTGATGAGCAGGTGGTTCACCGTCGCGAAGTTCGCGCCAAGCGACATGTCGTCGATGTAGGCGTTCGCCTCGGGGGTTCCTAGCGGCGCGTAAACGAGCTGCTTGTCACCCGCCGGGAAAGGCGTGCTCCAGTCACGGAACTTCTTCTCCAGATCCCGGAACTGGCCCTGTGCGAGCAGGTTGCCGAGTCCGCGCGATCCGCAGTGGCTGAGGAAGGAAACATGCCCGTCCTTGAGTCCGAACGTGTCCGCAGCCTGGATCATCGAAGGGCGATCGGAAATCCGGGTGATCTCGCATTCCCCGAAGTGGTTTCCTCCGCCGTAAGACCCGAGCTGATGGACCTTTTCCCCGAAGTTCCGGATCCGTCCCTCGGCGAGGATGCGGTCCAGTCTGGTACGAAGGGCATCGTAGGTTCCGTCGTGGCCTCGATGGGTCGAGTCCTCGCAACGCTCCGCCCACTCCGGAGGGATGCCCAGCGCCTCGCAAACAGCGGCACTGGCACCCTCCGTCACGGCCTGGATACCGAGGACCTGATCGACGCGACGCGACTTCTTCACGCTGCGCTGACCACGTCCGGCCCCGGTCGGTGTTCGTTCGACGATCGCGTTGATGAGGGCCCGGCGGACCTTCTTGTCCGCGATCGCGTCTTCCGGGATGTCCAACTGGAGGAGCGACATCGAGCACTTGATGTCGACTCCCACCGGTCCGGGATAGATGTGGGTCGGGGAAACCATCACGCAGCCGACGGGCGCTCCGTAGCCGGCGTGGCCATCGGGATTGAGGATCACGTCGGTGACACCCGGAGCCATGCGGGAATTGATCGCCTGCTGGATGCAGGTCGAGTCGAAGCCATTGCGGATGGCATCGGTTCCGACCACGGTGATCGGCTTTCCGGAGTTGTCAGGGAGCGGGATGAAGCCGAGGGCTTCGTCGGTCTTGATGATGGGGTTCACGAGTGATGTGGGAGTGTGGGGTTGAAATGAAGGTGGCGACAAGGAGTGGAAGGACGTTTTCGTTGCTCTACCGAACTGAGCTATCCGCTTTCACGGAGCCGGATTCGAACCGGCGACATACGCATCTTGAGTGTAGTCCTTCCGGGCATTCGCCATTGGATTGAAGGTGAATGGAGCGCTGGCTTCAGCGGGCAGTGTGGCTTGGTTTCAGGCATCAATGCCGGCTGAAGCCAGCGCTCCGTTGGAAAGAGATCCGCGACAAAGATTGGGAAGATCCGATAACTGCTCTACCCGGCTGAGCTACCTCGCTTGCGCGAGGGCCGGAGTTGAACCGGCGACAGGTGTAATCTTCCCCGCATTCGCGGAAAGGGGTTTGCCGACAAGGGATGAAAGTGAGCTTCTCCGACGAGCTACCATTGCTCCACTCCACACGAGGCGGAGGCGGGACTTGAACCCGCAGCCTTCGGCTTCCATGGAGTCACTTTCGCATTCGGCAAGTTGATGGGGTTTGCCGGCACAGCGGCGAGGGATGACGAAGACGTTCTGAGCCAGTTGCAATGGAGTTGTAGTCTTCGTCGGCATCCGCCGTGCCGGCAGATTTTTCCTGGGAGCGGGACGCTCCCGGAACGGACTGGGGCAAGGATGCCCCAGCCACGTTTCTGTTAGGCGAGTTTCATGCGTTGGTTGAGGGGTTGGAGTTCGATCTCGCGGATCCAGTGGTCCGCTCCATCAGCCCCGGCCGCGAAGGCGGCGATGAGGTCGAAGACGGTGTCGCTGAAGCCACCGATGTTGAGGATGTCCTTGCGGTCCGGAGCCTGCGTTGTGGTGTTGGGGGTGAGGTCGATGCAGACCAGTCGGGCCTTCGGATTGCGGGCCTTGAGCTTTTCCCATTTGGCCATCATCGCGGTTCCACGATTCGCCTCGGGGTCGGCCCAGGATTCGTTGTCGGAAACGAAGACCACCAGGTCAGGGGTCGCCTTTTCCGAGTTGAGCAAGCGCAGCGGGGCCGAGCAGTTCGTCGCGCCCGGAGGCAGGCTCGACAGCTTGGTCGCGTTGGTCATCACCGTGTCCCGCGGGTTGAGTTCCAGGTGCACGACTTCTTCGTTGAAGGGAATGACCCGGGCGTCCCGGTTCTTCCGCAGGAAGGCGGCGGCGACCAGCGCGGCGACGTCGATGCAGCGGACCGCCGAGCTGGCACCCTTGCGGTAGCCGGTGACGGGCGAATGCATCGAGCCGGACACGTCCGGACAGACGACGACCTTGCCTTGGATCTCCGGCACGTTCGAGAGCGCGACTTCCATCGCGTCCTGGAGCGCGTCGCGGAGCACACCCGGCACCTCCTTGCCGACGTTCATGTAGGCGACGAGGAGTTGGTAGGGGAAAACCCGGGCGCGCCGGATTTTTTCGGAATCGGCCAGCCGGGTCGCCAGCTTTTCCGCCATGCCGCTGAACTTGAAGACCCCGTGACGGGCGAAGGTGTTGAGGTTCATCCGCGTGGTTTGCCACGAGGCGGAACCGGCGATCGCCGCCCACTCCCGCTCACCGAGATCGAGCGCGGTGAGCATCTGGAACGGCACTTCGGGGACCTCGCCTTGCTTGGAAAGCTTCCACGCTTCGAAGGCGCGGAGGGTCTCCGGCAACGCGGCGGCATCGTAGGGCTTGCCGACCAGCCAGGCGTAGAAGGCCTCACGGGTGGCATCGGCCGGACGCGGGTGGACCATCTTCACGACATCGGCCAGCGAGGGATCGTTGCCGATCGCCGCGTTGAGCAGTTGCCGTTCGTCGGCCCGCTCGAGCCACTGGCGGACGAGCCGCTTCGGGGCCGAGCCCAGCGACTTCCGCCCGGTGACGCCGTAGCGCAGGATCTGGACGAAGTTCCGGAGCATCTTCCCGTTGTCGATGACCTGCGGGAAGATCTCGATCAGCCGGTCGAGGTCGCGGGTGGCGAGCACCGCGCAGAGCAAGGCCGGCATGTCCTTCATGTGGCCCTTGCGCCGGGCGTAGAGGGCGGTCTGTGCAAGGAAATCGACATCCACCGACTTGGCGAGCTCAAGCACGCGGTCGAGCTGCGTCTCGGCGGTGGCGTAGAAGGTCCGGGTCAGGCAGCCGGTGGCGGCCAGCCGGGCGAGCGTCGCTTTGGGCGAAAGCTCGTAGGCCGGGGCTCCCGCGTCGTTGCGGACGGTCGTCGCAGGAAGCAGGGCGCCGCGGAGGGATTGGAAGAGGTTCTTGTTGGCCATGGTGGTGTGTCCGTCGGTTGCAGCGGACAGCCATTTCTTTGGCATGCGGTGTGCCAAGTCAGAAATCAGCATGCTGGAGAACATGCAATTCATTGGTATTTAGCTGATCATGGAAATTCATGAAAAACCTGTTCAATTCTCACTCGGAAATTCTTCTGTAAAAGTTTAGCAGAAATTCTAAAGATTTATCCATGAAGCGAGTGGCGATCGGGCTGTTGGGAACCAAGTTGGACAGTGGTCTGGGATCGGATCGCTGGGAGTTCTGGCGGCCGACGGTTTCACTGTTCCAGCATGAGGATCTGCTGTTCGACCGCATGGAGCTTCTCGCGGAGCCGAGTTTCTCGACCATCTCCGAGAGGGTCATTCACGACATCCGGCAAGTCTCCCCCGAGACGGAGGTGCGGCTGCATGAGGTGAAGTTCGGACGCGATGCCTGGGACCTCGAAGCGGTTTACGGAACGCTGCATGACTGGGCGCGTTCGTATCGATTCGACCCGGAGCATGAGGAGTACTACATCCACATCACCACGGGCACACACATCGCCCAGATCTCGCTTTTCCTCCTCAACGAGGCCGGCACCCTGCCAGGGCTGCTGATCCAGACCTCGCCACCGGTGGGACGGTCGAATCGCAAGTCTCCGACCGCAGGCTATTCGCTGATCGACCTCGATCTCTCCAAGTACGATAAACTTAGTACTCGTTTCGCCGAAGAGCAGGCGCAGGCGACGGATTTCCTGAAAAGCGGCATCGCCACCCGCAACGCGGCTTTCAACCGCATGATCGACCGGATCGAGCAGGTGGCCCTGCGCTCAAAGTCCCCCATCCTGCTCCACGGCCCGACCGGCGCAGGCAAGTCCCAGCTCGCGAGAAGGTTGCACGAGCTCAAGCGACAGCGGGGCGGGCTCAAAGGCAGCTTCGTGGAAATCAACTGTGCGACCCTGCAGGGAGATACAGCAGCCTCGGCCTTGTTCGGTCACGTGCGGGGCTCCTTCACCGGAGCGCAGCGCGATCGTCCCGGGCTGCTCCGCGAGGCGGATGGCGGCATGCTGTTTCTCGATGAAATCGGCGAACTCGGCCTCGACGAGCAGGCGATGCTGTTGAGGGCTTTGGAGGACAAGACCTTCCTTCCGGTCGGATCGGATCGCACGGTGACCAGCGACTTCCTGCTCATCGGCGGCACCAACAAGGACCTGCGAGCCGAGGTGGCAGCAGGTCGTTTCCGTGAGGACCTGCTGGCCCGCATCAACCTGTGGACCTTCACGCTGCCATCCCTCGCCCAGCGACGCGAGGACCTGGGCCCGAATCTCGACTATGAACTCAAGCGTTTCGCAGGTGCCCATGGTCGCGAAGCCAGCTTCAACAAGGAGGCCCGGCAGAGATTTCTGACTTTCGCCGAGTCCACCGATACCCCCTGGTTGGGAAACTTCCGCGATCTCAACGCCGCCGTCACCCGCATGGCCACGCTGGCTCCGCGCGGTCGAATCCGGGTGGAGGAGGTGGACGAGGAAATCCTTCGTCTTCGCGAGAGCTGGAAACGTCCCGGAGATCCGGTCCGCTCCGAGATCGTGGATCTCAGTGAGATTCTGGAGCCTCAGGACGTGGAGGAGATCGATCCATTCGACCGCATCCAACTCGCCCATGTTGTCGCAGTCTGTCGAAGGGCCAGGTCGCTATCGGACGCGGGTCGCGAGTTGTTTGCCGTCAGCCGGAAAAAGCGTGCCGTCACCAACGACGCGGATCGTTTGAAAAAGTATCTCGCGAAGTTCGATCTGGATTTCGAACGCTGCCAGGCATCGTGAAGTGAATCAGCCTCCAAACTCCTGGCGAATCTGAATCAGTATCTGGTTCACCGCTGCTCGATCGGGGTCTTCGGGGAGGGATGAATTGGCGAACGCCTGCTTGACCCGCTCCAGTTGTTCCTCGGCCTGGCCGACGAGGGTCTCGTAGTCGAATTCTCCCGCGCGAACCTTCAGGAGAAAATCCCGGTTTGGTCGCCGCACACGGAGAACGCCCTCGGTGGCGATCTCCTCGGCCATGTCGAGCAGCCTCAGGGTGTGGAGCAGGTTCTTTGAGTCATAACCCCTCCCGTGCTCTGCATTGGTCTGGTAGCGGGCTTCATTCCTTTGTTCGACCCATTCCCAGTATTCACGATGGGCCTTGCAATGATTCCGGAAGGCATCCCGATTGCAGTGCATCCAGGCCAGCGGCTTCGCGGAGATCGGGACGCTGCTGAACTGGAAGGCATCAGGATCTTTAGGGGAAACAAGACCCCGATAGGTCGCGCTGGGCTCATGGTAGAGCGCGAATAGGTCGGCTGTGCCGGAAACCGAGGTCAGTCCACATTGCCCCACTTCGATCCCCCGGTCCGCCAGCCACTCGACGACTGGCACGCTTCCCTGGCCTTCTGGA
This sequence comes from Verrucomicrobiaceae bacterium, assembly GCA_027487355.1. Lineage (GTDB taxonomy): Bacteria > Verrucomicrobiota > Verrucomicrobiia > Verrucomicrobiales > Akkermansiaceae > Luteolibacter. The sequence goes on along the minus strand of JAIYDT010000433.1, from coordinate 3,791 downwards.
ACGTGACAAAACTCAAGAAGCGTCCTCCGACTTTCCGGCTGTGGGTTGACGATCTTCTTGTTCAGGCCCCTTGCCTTTTGGATCTGGCCCATGGCGTACTCTCCAAAGGTGACAAGGCAGCGCTTTGAGAGGAAAAGATCCATCGTGAGCAATCCGAAAACCGGATGCCGAACTCGCAAACAATCGTCAGGGATCGCCAGCAGTTCGAGGACGTTCGGATTGTTCTTGAGCAGAAGCTCAACGAAACGCCCCACCTCATAGTAGACCTGATCACTGCGCTCGTCATTCACCTGTTCAATGGCATCAAGTCCTTGAAGAAACGAGGTAGGTGCCACGAAGACACCACGCCGATCTTCATCGGAAGTCTCCACTGCCGTCCCATAAGCGTGGCTGCCGACGACCGCGTCGAAGAGCAGCAGGTCCGGTTTTCTGATTCGCTCAAGCGTGAACTCCTCTCGGGTCATCGGACGTTCAGTGCTCCTGCGAGCGGTCAGTTGCGATCGAAACAGCCGGTCGAGAATTTCCCTGTCCGGTGCGCAAGCCGCGGGAAGCTCCAGAGACGGATCGAGAATCTCTTCGAGAAAGCGATCGACTGCCGGAAGTCGATTCATTGTCTCTGATTCCAAAGTGGCCGCCTTGTAGGCGAGCAGTTCAGGGATCAGCTCCAGGATCTCTACGGGTGCCACTTCGAGCACCTCTTGAAACGCGACCGGAGGGATTCCCTTGCCGAGAAGAATCCATCGCATCGCCAGACTGGCCCTTAGAGCATAAAGGTAGTCCTTCGCACGAACACGCTCCTTCTGGAGCTTCCCTGCCCACATTTGCTTCGCGAGGCCTCGGTAGTGGTCGATGGCCGCTCTCGGCGAGAATACCTGCCTGGCAACGGCACGCCAGCGGTTCAGGAAGTCCGGCTCGGCTCGATACACCGCCGGCGAATGGAGCCACTCATTCAGGGCACCATTGGATTTCCCTAACAGAAGCGCCGCTTTGCGGATGTCCCAGCCACCCGGGTCGAGGTCGCCGATCAGCGGAAGCTCGATCGTGGACTTCTCAGCAGACACTCCGAGGTAGGCTTCCTCCTCGTGCGAATAGATGAACCGGATGTCGTAATCACTGTCCGGTGAAGCGAAACCCCATGCACGACTGCCGGACTCACAGGCGTAGTGAATCCTGACCCCGTGTTTGGTTTCCAGATCGTTCAGCAGGTGCTCAATGCGCTTCTCAATCATCGCGACATGGGAGGGTAGCGGCTTAGGGGCCCAAATCACAAGCTTCCCCCCAGTTTTACCATGCACTCCCGCAAATCACTGCTAGCTTCGACGCGATGAAAGCCATTGCCGCACTATTTGCCGCCACCATGATCTCCGCCACCGCTGCCGACCTGACTTCGATTCCCTTCAAGGACATCAAGGGCAAGGAGACCTCGCTCAAGGATTTCAAGGGCAAGGTGGTCCTGATCGTGAACACCGCCTCGAAGTGTGGCAACACTCCGCAGTACACGCCACTCGAAGCCCTTTATGCCAAATACAAGGACAAGGGTCTCGTGGTCGTTGGTTTCCCCTGCAACGACTTCGGTGGTCAGGAGCCTGGTTCGGCCGATGAAATCCAGGAATTCTGCAAGACCAAGTACTCGGTCACGTTCCCAATGATGGAAAAGGTCCACGTCAAGGGCGCCGAACAGCATCCGCTCTACGCCGCGCTGACCGGTGAGAAGGGTGCCTTCCCTGGCAACGTGACATGGAACTTTGGAAAGTTCCTCATCGGCAAGGACGGCAAGCCGATCGCCCGCTTCGAGCCAAAGGCCGCCCCCGACAGCGCCGAGGTGGTGAGTGCCGTGGAGAAGGCCCTCGGAAACTAACGCCAGCCAGAAACGCCTTCAGACCCTTGGGGCCTTCCAGCTCCAAGGGTCTTTTCTTGGAAGGTCAGCCAAGGCAATCCTTGATGAGGATTTCATGGCGGCTCATCATTTTCCCGTGTCGGAGCCGTGGAGAGATGATCTTAGCCTGTTGATCGGAGCGCATGACAAGAAGCGCTGGCCGATCCAATGGCTCAATCGAACCGCTGATTCGAGGGTGATCGAGGAAGCCCGCTTGCGTCTCATAGATTCTCCGCCAGAAAAGGTTTTGCCGTTGCTTATCCCTGAGTTTGTTCGCTCGGCCAAAGACCTAAAAGCCACCCTTGGTCCCATCCTGCTTTCGCTTGCCAGGAAAGCCCCACCAGAGTCTTGGATGTCTTTGGACCAGGAAATACGCCGCGGATTCTGGAATGCTCCACGCATTCACAATCGAGATCAGTCCGAGGAATCGCATAGCCCTGCCTCCATTCTCGTCGGGCTTTGCGACCCCTCCGGATACCGCCGTGAACAGGCGATCCAGCAGGCCCACCAACTCCCTGGATTGCTCGCCCCCATCCTGCTTCTGGTACGACTCAATGACTGGGCAAAGCCGATTCGAAAGAAGGTTGCCTCTAGGATTCTCAACCTCTTTGCCACATTGCCGCCAGAGGACATGATGCGGCTTGTGCCGCTCATCGCCCGTGTCAATGAATGCCGACGCCGCGATCCATTGGAGTGGCTCGACGACTGGCCGAGGTTTGTTGCTTGCCGCTTCAATGAGGCCGTCTGGCTTGAGATGTGGGCTCAAAGCTCACAACGAAACATGGTTGTTTATTTCAAAATCATTCAGGCCCTTGACTCACCACCTTCGAAGGCCGTCCGCAATGCTCTTCTGGGCAGCAATCACCGCACGATCTTGTTCTGGTTCATCCGAAAACTTCTTCCACGATTGGATCAAGCTGCGAGCGAGGATGCCCGAAGAATTCTCTCCTCGTCCAATGCCGTACCAGTGCGTCGCGCGTGGCTCGAGTTTGTCATCGAAGAGTCTCAAGAGATGGCGGCTCCGGAGCTTTTTTCACTTCTCCTTCATCGGAGCAAAAGTCTCCGACAGTTTTCGAGATTCTACCTGTCACGGCTCAAGCCAACTGATTTCGAGAACTACTATCTCAAGGCATTGGAGAATCGCTCAACCGAAGCAATCGCTCTGAAAGGCCTCTCCGAAGTTTCACAGATCCGAGCCAACCCGGAGATCCTAGCGCGGCTGGAGAGCGCAGTTCTAGCAGTCCGATGCGCCGCCATCGACTGCATTTCGAGTGAACAGCTCGAATCCCTCCTGCCCCGGATTCTGGACGATGTCAGCTCGCCCGTACCGTCACTTTCGAAGGCGTGTTACAAGCGTCTCATGGAGATTCCGAGACCAGTTGGTGTTCATCTTCTCGCCCACCCTCCATGCTTCGAGGCCCTGCCCGAAGAGGCCCAGATCCGGATGATCGGGCTCGCTCCAAATTTCGCCAAATGGGATGGACTGGAATTCCTCCTATCTTGGGAGTCTCTTCCCAGTTTGCATGACCAAATCTCGCGACAGATCGAGATTTGGAAAAGCCGTGAAGGACTGGCTTACATTCCACTCGGTTCCTCAAGGCGGGAAAAACTCTCTGCAATGCTGGAGAGATCGTCTTTGCGTGGGCACTGGAAGGAGTTGATCCGTTTCGTCATTGAGAACGCTGAATAAGATGCTCGGCGGCGAATCCTGAACTGGCCTGCCTCACCACACTGGACGACGCCCTTTTCTCCAAGTATTCCGTCCCTCCCCAGTGCCCGACCCTCCTGACATCAAAGACTTTCTCGAAAACGACCTGTGGGCGGGCCGTTTTGATGAGGAGACGCTGACTGCCGCCCTGCGGATCGCGTCGAAGACCCGGGAGCTGGCAGCGAGCTGGCCGGATGATGCCTCGTT
>JAIYDT010000050.1 GCA_027487355.1 Verrucomicrobiaceae bacterium | reverse complement strand
TCGGCATAGTAGTTCGGCCAACGGCCCGCGCCGGAGCGCCAGCCGTAGTCGCCCGCGCTGACGATGTGGTTGATGCGGGTCGGCACATACCAGGGTGAGCCCATGTCCCACTCCATGTCGGAGTCGTAGGTGAAAAGCTCGCCATTGGCATCGAAGGCGATGTCATACTGGTTGCGGAAGCCACCGGCGAAGAGCTCGACGCGCTTGCCGTCCGGGTCGGTTTTGCAAACGTATCCGCCGGGCGCAAGGATGCCGCGGGCGTGGCCGTTGGCGTCCCAAAGACGGGTGATCAGGTGGTCCTCACCGATCGCGACCGGTCTGGTGTAATCAAGATTGTCCGGCAGCTTGGTGTGGTTGCCGTTGGCGAAGTAGAGCGATTTGCCATCCGGTCCCAGCACGATGCCGTGGGTGCCGTGTTCGCCGCCGCCATCGCACTTGCGGATGAATTCGGCCTTGTCGAACTGGTCGTCGCGGTTGGTGTCCGTCAGGCGCCACAGGCCCTTGTCGGCCATCTCGTTGTTCATCAGGTAAAGGCTGCCGAAAGCGTAAAGCAGCCCATGGGCGCCGCCGAGGGGCTTGCCGCTTTTGCCGTTGGGCAGCGTGAGTGGCTCAACCTTGACCTCCTCCTTTTTCCCAATGGCCGGCACCGTGATGCGATAGATCCCGCCATATTGGTCGGCGGCGATCAGGCGGCCCTTGTCGTCCTCGGTGATGGCGACCCATGAGCCCTCCTGGGCCTTCGGGACCGTGTAGAGAAGCTCCACGGAGAAACCCGGGACCGTCAGAATGTCAGAGCCCTCGAGGACGGAGGCACCGCCACTCTCGCCCGAAAGCGCTTTTCCCCACGGAGCCGCACCATAGGCGGCCAGTTCGAATGCGGGCTTGAAATCCTTGCTCCCGGTGGGGGCGGCAGACCAGTCGGCACCGGACTCGATCACCGACTTTTTCCCATCCATCGTCTCGATCTTCAGCGTCGCTACGAACCCGGCCGTGCCGCCTTCATTCCGCGCGTCGAAGCTCAGCTCGTTGTCGCCTGCCTTCAGCAGCTTGCCGAGATCGACCTTCGTTGGCTGGCTCCAGTCGGGATTTTCTCCGATCTTGGTGCCATTGAGATAGGCGGTGGCCCCGTTGTCGCAGGTGAAGGAAAGCTGGGCGCTGAGGACTGCATCGCTGAGCTTGAGAGACTTCCGGAAGGTCACCTTTTCCCCGTCCTTGGCGGATTTTCCGACCCAGATCCAATGGGGCGCCGCGTTCAGGGGCAGCGTGAGAATGGCAAGCCCCAGCACGGAGGCGAGGCGAGGAGAGGCAAGGAAACGTTTCATGGGTTTCGGCGAAAAAGCGCAGCTGTTGAATGATTCGACGCGCGAGCGCATTCTACGGCATCGGTTCCGGCGTCTTATCAGAATTGAAACCCGGTCCCGTGGATGCGCCAGCATTGGCGGAATCGGAGAATCCTCAACTTCGGGATCGATATAAAATCCAAATCCACGTATCCCATCCAACGAACCAGAGACGGTTCGACCACCACCATGAAATCCCTGCTCCTCATTCCCGTGGCCCTCGGCACCCTGTTCCTCGCCTCCTGCGCCACCGCTCCGATCACCAATTGCTGCGGCAAGTGCGAAAAGGCCTGCGTGAAGTGTGAGAAGTCCGGCTGCGCAAGCTGCAAGACCTGCAAGCCCTGAGCCACGTCACACCGGAACCAGCCGGCCCGGCTCAGACCCCGACCTCGAAGGTCTTCCGCGCTGTGTAGCGGCAGCGGAAAGGGCCGCCTGCATCCTCGGGTTTCCAGCCGTTTTTCAGCGCAAAATCGATCGCCAGCGTGACCATCGCATAGTCCACGATCCGGCCCAGGGAAACGACCAGCATCTGCCCATTGACTGCGGCCGCCAGCTCCACCAGCAGCTCATTGGAGCCTTTGGTGTTCTGCATGATCCACATGTAGTAGGAATCGCGGTGGTTGAGGCGCTTTGCGCCTTTACGGGGAACGGGCATGGGAGGCCGCAGGCTAGCGGCAGGAAAAGAGCGAGGCGAGGGCAAAGTCAGTCCGTTCCGGACGCCGCTTGCCGGGCAGATCATGAAGCACTACCTTGCAATCCATGAAGAAACTCCTCCTCCTGCCAATCATCATCGTGGCCGTGCTGGCGTTCACGAACCCGAGCGAGGCGGATTTCCGCGAGCATGTCCGGCAGAAGCAGGGCATCGCCGGATCGCTCGGCCTGGCCGTGGCGGATCTTTTCTCTGGAGGAAAGGGTGGCATCAAGCGCGACAACTACCTCGTCGCCAGCCGCTATTTCATCGGCGGCGATGGCATGATTCCACGCGAGGATCTCGCCTGGGGAGTTGCCGGGATGTTCTTCGACGCGAAAAAGTAGGTGAGCCCCGCAAAGGCCCGCCAGACCCTGCCCTTCTTCCCTGAACACTGAAAACTTGAACCTGAAAACTCGCTTCCAATCATCTCAATCTGGAACAGGACGGCGCTGTTTATGCAGCGGTGGGATTCGATCTCGGCGGAGTCAGGGTGCGAGGATTTCTGGATCACCTGGGCGGTGAAAGGAGAGGAAATCGTTGAGATTCAGGGTGTAGAGGCGCTTTGCTCCGGCCTTGCGGGCCGCGACGAGGTGCAGGTAGTCATGAATCGCGCCGCCACGGACTCCTCGGGATTCCGCCTCTTCGAAGGCGATGAAAAGCTCTGCCGGGCTCAGTGACGTGGCGGCGAGCTTGGGGGAAACCTGCTGCCGCAGCAGGGCGGCGGCATCCGAAGGAGCGACTCGAAAGCCGAGTCGACCGCCGGTCAGGGTGCTGAAGGTCTCCGAGTAGGCGTGGCCAAAGACGGTGGGCCTGTGGGTGAGCAGCACTTTCCGACAAGCGGCATGGTCGGGATCACCCGCGCAGAGCGCGGAGATGAGGACCGAGGAGTCGAGTGCGGATTTCATTTCCGTTTCGTGCTTGGGGTCGCCCGCTCGTCGCGGGAATCGCGATCCGCCTTGAGCGCCTGCACGATGCTGCCGCGCTTGAGTGGTGGGCCACCCTGGATCACGGGGAATCCGCCCTTGAGCTTGATGCTCACCGGATCCGGCTCAGGGGCCGCGTGGAGCTTGCCACCCTGGACCTCCAGTTTCAGACGGCTGCCCTCGTGAAGCCCGAGGCTGTCGCGGATGGCCTTCGGCACGACCAAGCGCCCTGCTTTACCAAGAGTGATGGTAATCTCCATGCCAATTGAAATGCCATTTTTTGTGGCATCCCGCAATGAGCAATGTTGTCAAGCGCACGCGATTCACCCTGAAAGGCAAAGAACCGGGCAGGCACATTTTCCCCTCTTTCCTGAAAACTGAAAACTCGAACCTGAAAACTTTGATCAAATCTTCTCGATCCGGAACACCACCGGGGCGCTGTTGATGCAGTCGAGGGATTCGATTTGGGCCAGTGCGGTCTTGAGGGTGCCGAACTTGCAGGTGTGAAGGAGGAAAACCATGTCCACGAAGTCGGCGTCGGGATTCTCGGGGTTGACCGGGGAATGGGTGCCGGAGATGCCGATGCGGTGATCGGCCAGCACGCGGGCGATTTCCGCGACCACGCCGGGGCGGTCGGTCACATCGAAGCGGACGTAGTACGCGGTCTCGGTTTCCTCGACGGGGAGAAGATTTCCAGAATCGCGATAGGGGAGGAAACCACGGTGGCCGCTCGGCAGAGCCAGGGAACGGGCGGCTTCGACGAGGTCGGCGACGACCGAGGAGGCGGTGGGATCCTGTCCGGCACCGCGGCCGTAGAAGAGGGCATCGCCGACGGCGTCGCCATGGACGGCGATGGCGTTGAAGACGCCGTTCACGGAGGCAAGAATGTGTTTTTGTCCGATGAAGGAAGGTTGGACGCGCAGTTCGATGTCGCCTGAGGCATGCTCGCGAATGACGGCGAGGAGTTTCACCACGTAGCCGAGCTGCTTGGCGAAGGCGATGTCGATCGGACGGACCTGCTCGATGCCGGCGACGTGGATCTTCGCGGGGTCGATGGGAAATCCGTAGGCGAGGGTGGCCAGGAGGATGGCCTTGTGGGCGGCGTCCCAGCCGTTGACGTCGAGGGTGGGATCGGACTCCGCGTAGCCGAGGGCCTGGGCCTCGCCGAGGGCGGGCGGGTAGTCGAGCCCGGCCTCGGTCATGCGCTGGAGGATGTAGTTGCTGGTGCCGTTGATGATGCCGACGATGGAGTCGAGGCGGTTGCCGACGAAGGACTCCTGGACGGACTTGATGATCGGGATGCCCCCGGCAACGGCAGCCTCGAAGTGGATCGGGGTGTCGAATTGCCTGGAAAGGGCGAAGAGCTCGGAGCCGCGTTCGGCGAGGAGGGCCTTGTTGCCGGTGACGACGGGCTTTTTCGCGCGCAGGGCGGCGGCGACGATCTCGAAGGCATCGGTGGTGCCGCCGATGAGCTCGACGACGAGATCGACGGCCGGATTTTCCACCAGCGTGCGCCAGTCGGTGGTGAGGAGCTCCTGCGGCACCTCCGAGGCGGTGGCGCGGGTCTTGGCGGGATCGCGGACGAGGATGCTGCGGATGGCGAGTTCGACCGAGCCGCCGGTGCGGTCGGTGATGAGTCCGCCGTTGCGTTGCAGGGTGTTCCAGACGCCGGAACCGACGGTTCCGAATCCAGCGAGGCCGATGCCGAGGGTGGTGCAGGTCACGCGCCGAGTGTGGAGGCGGACCGGCGGCACGCCAAGAGCGGAGAGAAGGAAAGGTTCTTTAGGCGGCTACTTCCCCTCGGAAAGCTGTCGCTCGGCCTCCAGCCAGTCGCTTTCGTGGCTGCCGGGGAGGTCGTTGTCGATCCGCTTGCGGTAGTTCAGGTAAGCGGCCTTGGCGATCTCGTCGGTGCCTGGGCGCGGCTTCGGAGCTGGGGCGGCAGCCTTTTTGGCAGCAGCCTTTTTCGCTGGCTTGGGCTCTGCGCCGACCTTGGGATTCGCAGCCTTTTTCGCCGCTTTCTTGGCAGTTTTCTTCGCAGCCATGAGGACAGGGGGTTGGGGAAGCACCAGCAGGGACGTTTCCAGATTGCCGGGCCGAATGAATATCGCATGATTGCAAGCGGGTTGTGAAGCCGTATAATGCGCCCGTGACAAATGAGGATTCATGGCGGAAATCGGGTGGCACGGCGGTTTACCGCGAGCCGGGCCATGATCATTTCGGCTGGTGGGTGATCGCGGCCCTGCTGCTTTCGTTGCTGCTTCACGTGGTGGCATTTTTCGCCTTGGACCAGGTCAAGATCGTTCTCGGTTTCCCGTCCTCCCAGGAATTGGTGACCGGACCAATCGATACCAAGCCGGTGGAAATCAGTGCGCCGGACATCGAGGAACTCCCCCCCCACGACGAGGTGGTGATGCCGCCGAAGGACCTGGCTCCGCTGCTGGACGAGGTGGACATTCTCGACAAGCTGCCGAAGGACCAGGACATCGACATGGTGGCGGACATCGACCGTGCGGTGTTCGACCTGAAGATCCAGAACCCGGCGCAGTCGGGGGATCCGGAGGGGCCCACTGAGATTTCAGCCAAGGGCTTCATCGTCGATTCCGATCTGAAGGATTTCGGGCGCACGGAGACCAGCCTGACCCCGGCGGCGGATGGGCAGATCGTGATCGATCCCGGCGCGCTGAAGTCGGATGAATTCGACAGCAGCAAGCTCGTCGATGACCTGCTGAAAAAGGGCGGCAAAGGCAAGGTCGAGAAGGGCAGCCTGGAGGGAGCGATCGATGACCTGCTGGGACTGCCGGCGAATGTGCTGGTGGGGAAAACCACGACGCTGCCCGGAGACTTGTTGTTTGAATACAACAGTGCGGACCTGCGGGAAAGTGCCCGCGTGGGACTGATGAAGCTTGGCACGCTGATCGACGCGAATCCCGGACTGGTGTGCTGGATCGATGGTTACTCCGACCTCTTCGGGGGGGATGAATTCAACTACTCGCTTTCCGAGCGCCGGGCGGAGTCGGTGAAGAAGTATCTCACCACTTCGCTGGGCATCGAACCCAAGCGCATTTTCCCCCGCGGATTCGGCAAGCAGCAGCCGAAGGTGCCCTCCGGGTCGATCGACGAGCAGGCTCCGAATCGTCGGGTGGAGATCAAGATGCGCAAGACTCCGCCGCCGGCGGTCGAGAGGATCGCTTCCGCCCCGCCCCCGAGAGCCGAACCGGTCGCCGCTCCCGAGCCTCCTGTACCGCCGAAGGCAGTCGTGGTGAAGCCACTGAAGGCCCTTCCTGTGGTGGAGGATCCGCCTGCTCCCGTGCCGCCGAGGGCTCGTCCGGTCGAGGAGACGCCACCTCCTCCTGTCGCGGTGCCCCGCGCCGAAGCGGTGGAAGAATGACCTGCCCGGGGTTGCCCGCCCGCATTTTCGTGGTTAGAAGCCCGCATGCAGAGGCTCGATCCGGTTGATAAGGTTTCCAAGGTGCTGTCGTTCGATTTCGATGGTACCCTCCACGACCCGGCGGCGGACCCCTCGGTTCCGGTGGAGTTTTTCGGGCTGATCCGGCTCCTTCGTGAGCGGCATGGGGTCGCCTGGGGGATCAATACGGGCCGTTCGATGCCGCATGTGGTCGAGGGACTGGTGGAGTCGAAAGCTCCGTTTCTTCCGGATTGGGTGGTGGCGCGGGAAAGGGAGATCTATTTCCCAAACCGCTTCGGTCGGTGGGTCCCGGATGAGACCTGGAACCAGCGCTGCGAGAAGGACATCCATCGTCTTTTCAAGAAGCACCGCAAGCTGCTGAAGAAGATCCGCGACGAGGTTCTGGCGCACACCGGGGCCGAGTGGATCGAAATGGAAGGCGAACCAGCTGGTTTGGTCGCGCGGCGGGTCGAGGACATGGAATGGATCGAGCCGCGGGTCATCGCTCTCGCCGCCGAGGCCCCGGATCTCGGCTGGCAGCGGAACTCGATCTGGCTGCGCTTCGGCCACCGGAACTACCAGAAAGGCAGTAGTTTGGCCGAGGTGGCGCGGCGCTACGGCGCGAAGGCGGAGAACTGTTTCGCCACCGGCGACGGGCACAACGACCTGGCGATGCTGACGCCGGAGGTCGCCGGTCTGCTGGCCTGTCCGGCGAATGCGGTCGAGGAGGTTCGCGAGCAGGTGGCCCGTCACGGCGGCCACGTCTGCCTACTCGGCCACGGCGACGGTGCGGTCGAGGCGCTGCGCAGGTTTTTTCCGGTATGAGCCTCAGATTTCAGGAATCAAAAAGGCTCCTTTGATGCCTTCATCCATCGTGGCAAGCATCGCATTGTGCTGACCGGCAAGAGCGGAGAGATAACCGTTGGTGCTTTGTCGGCCGGTGTTCACCCAAGCGGGGAGAATCTCGACGCCGTGATCATCGGGAATGAAGCCGATCGCGCGCTTGGAGTTCCTGCGTAGCAGACTGAGGAGCTTTTTGCTTTCGGAAAGAGGAACCCGGTATTGAGGAGCCTGATGCAAGACCCTCACAAATCCAAGTTCGGTGATTGGGCACGTCACGAGTGTGTCGGATGCTTCCAGTCCAGCCACCCAGTCTGCTACTCTCGAGTGAAATTCATGCTCGCGGAATCCAAGGGCGAGCAGGGCGTTGACATCAAGCAGGTAGGTCACGGGAAATCATGAAGGAGTTCCGCAACCTGGGCGCTGGTCAAAGATGAATTAGCCGACCCGGACGACAAGACAGGTAGCCCGGTCTTTGGGTCCGTGATGATGCGGATGGGCGAGGCCGGCTTCGATGATCGGGTGAGAACCACCCGGTCATTCTCGATGGTGACATCGAAGGTTTCACCGGATTCGAAGCCCATTTGCTTGCGCAGGGCACCGGGTAAAACGATCTGTCCCTTGCTGGAAAGCCGCGTTTTCAAGGTAAGACGATCTTACCCAAACTGACCCATCTTACAAGTTGGAACTTGGCTCCGCGATGAAACTCAGCGCTCCGAGATCGGCGGCACCGGCATCAGTTCGGCTGGGCCGGTGTAGAGGGTGAGCGGACGATAGAGGCGGCTGTCGCGCAGCTGCTCCAGCACCTGGGCAGTCCAGCCGGCGGCGCGGGCGATGGCGAATATCGGTGTGAAGAGATCGGTCGGGATGCCGAGCGAGTAGTAAACCGTGGCCGAGTAGAAATCGACGTTGGCGTTCAGGTTCTTCTTCTCGCGCATGATCGTCGCAATGCGCTCCGACATCTGGATCCATTTCGGCTCGCCGAGCTCCTCGGTGAGCTGGATCGCCAGCTCGCGAAGATGCGGGGCGCGGGGGTCGAGCACCTTGTAAACGCGGTGGCCGATGCCCATGATCTTCTCCTTGCGGGCCATCTTGGCCTCGACCCAGGCGTCCACCTTGTCGAGCTCACCGATTTCCTGGAGCATGTGGATCACGCCTTCGTTGGCCCCCCCGTGGAGCGGGCCCTTGAGCGTGCCGATGGCGGAAGTGATGGCGGAGTAGAAGTCGGAAAGGGTGGCGATGGTGACGCGGGCGGAGAACGTGGAGGCGTTCATGCCGTGGTCGGCGTGGAGGGTGTAGGCCACGTCCAGCGTGCGGGTGGCCGTCTCAGACGGCACTTCACCGTTCACCAGGTAGAGGAAATGGGCGGCTTCCGAGAGGTCCTCGCGGATCGGTGGCAGCTCCAGCCCTTGGCGGAAACGGTGGTAGGCGGCGACAATGATCGGAGTCTTGGCGACGATCGAAAGCGCGACCTCGGCGTCTTTTTCCAGGTTCGGCTCGCCGATGGCGGCGCGGTGATCGTAAAGGCCGAGCATCGAGACGGCGGTGCGGAGCACATCCATCGGGGCGGCGTCTTTCGGCGCGGCCTTCAGGAAGGCGATCACACCATCCGGAAGGGCGCGGTCGGTGCGGAGGCGGGTCTGGATCGCATCGAGTTCAGACTGGTTCGGAAGATGGCCGCGATGGAGGAGAAAGGTGACTTCCTCAAACGAGCAATTCTTGACGAGGGAATCGATGGAGTAGCCGAGATAACTGAGCCGTCCCTCCTCGCCTTCCACATTGCTGAGTGCGGATTCGTTGGCGATGACGCCTTCAAGGCCTTTGGCGTAAGTGGTCATGGAATGGATCGATGAAAATGGTTCTCAGAAGCGCTCGGAACTAAGCCGTTCGTGTGGAGGCGTGCAAGGGGAAAGCCATGAGGGATTGCGGATTGCGGATTGTGGATTGCGGAATGTGGATTTTGAGGGATCGGCGCTGCGGTATCTGCGAGGAAGGGCCGGGGATGGAGATGGTTTGAGTGGGTCTCGAATTTCGTGCTTAGGATTTCGAGTTTCCTGCCCATAAACTCGCACCGTGACTGCGTTGTTGACCCTTGTGTTTGAGACATCGTCCCCGACGGCCTCCATCCTCCTGGCTGGGCCTGAGGGGGTGTTGACCGAGCGCGCTTTCACCAGCGACCGCAGCCACAACGCGGTGCTGTTCGGGCCACTATCCGAGGTGCTCCGCGGGATTTCTCCGCAGGAAATCGGGCTCATTCTCGTGGGCAGCGGCCCCGGAAGCTACAGCGGCACCCGAGTCGGCCTGGCAGCGGCGCAGGGTGTGGCCCTGGTGGCAGGCTGTCAGGTGGTGGCGGTGCCCTCGGTGATCGCCGCGCCTTCCGCGGTGGATCAGCCGTGTCTGGTGATCGGCGATGCGAGACGAGGGAGCTACTGGACCTCGCTGGTAACGGGCGGAAGAGTCGAGGTGTCGCCCACCTTGACGGATGAGACGGGATTTCGGGCGGTGGTGGAGAGCGCCGGATGCGTGGTGACCTTCGAGGATGCAACGCGGACCCGCTTTCCCACGGAACGCGAGGTGAGGTTCGAGCTGCCGACGGCGTGCTTGCTCTGGAATGCGTGGAATGCGGCGGGCGCTGATTCGCGAGAGGCCTGGGCGCAGGAAGTGCCTCAACCGCACTACCTGAGGCCGCCGCACATCACGGAGTCGAAGCGGACTTGGCCGGTGACGAAATGAGGGCCCGGATCGCAGCTCCGGAGACGCAGTTCTTGATGACCATTTGCACCGGTCCTTCGTCCTGCTTGCCCTTCTCTCCGTAATTGATCGTCTGGGTATTGGAGACCATGCCAACGACGAGCCCGGCCTTGTTGACCACTGGAGCGCCGGAAGATCCGCGGGCATAGTCCGCCGTCACGGCCATCATCACCGGTCCGGGCGTCATGTCGGGCAGAGGCTTGCGGAAATAGCGGGAAATTCGGCCAAAGGTCTCCACGAAGCAGTGGCCGGCCGGGTGGCTGACGATGTGGATGTCGGCCCCAACTGCGGCATCCGGCCCGACCGGCAGGGCGGCAAGGTCCTTGGCTCCGACCCGGAACAAGGCAATGTCCTCGGCTTCGTTGCCGGCTACGATTTCCTTCACTGGATGCACATTGCCATTGAAGTCACAGACACCCCAGGCCTCGCCCTTGGCGGCCTTGAATACGTGGTAGTTGGTGATCATCAACCCGTCCGTGCTGACGCTCCAGGCGGTGGCGGTTCCGGACGAGTGCCAATGCTCGCACTTGCCGCATTTGTAAACCGAACCCAGCAGGAAGACGCTTTTTGAAAGGGCCTCATAGTCGGCGGCCGGACTCGTTTTTCCCGGCTTGATCACGATCGACTTCGGCACGCCCGGCAGCGCTCCGGCGAGGGCTTCTCCGGACGCAGCCACCTTCTGGTCGGCCAGCGCGCCCAGCTTATCCTGAAACGTCCGCACCAGGCCGGCGTCATCGACAATTGGAGGTTCGGCCCACGCCACCGTGGACGAGCAAAGGATCAGCAACGTTCGGAATTTCACGCGCCAAC
>JAIYDT010000048.1 GCA_027487355.1 Verrucomicrobiaceae bacterium | reverse complement strand
GACCGCGCGAGCCGGATCGCCTGGGCAGGATCGACGAGCCCGTCGCGCGGTGTCCAGGTCTTGAGCGACTCGACGAGCTTTTCCACCGAGTCTCCCGCGAAGAGCCGTGGGCGGCCGGGTGTGCTTTCGAAAACCGTCAGCTCCAGCGCGGCGGCGGGGCCTTTGAGCGGGGGGAGCTTCTGCGCGAGGATGCCGAGCATGCGTTCCTTCGCTACGGCCATGGAAGCCGAGGAATCGAGCACGACGGCGACGCGTTGCGTGCTACGAGGTTTCTGGTAGCGGGGCTCGGCGAGGATCCAGGCGAGGATCAGGATGGCGAGCAACTGCATCCACAGCGGCACGGAATTCATCAGGCGATCAAAGCGTCGACCGCTGGCGGATTCGCGCTGGGTCTTCTCTAACAGGAAGAGCGTCGAGACGGGCAGGACGATGGATTTCCGCTGGAGGAAATGGATCGCGATCACCACCGGGAGTCCGATGAGTGCCCAGAGGCCGTAGGGATTGGCGAGGGTGATCACGGGTCAGTGGGAAGGTTCCAGTGCGCCGGCGGTGACGGCTCCGTTGAAGAGGGCATTGGCGAGGTCAGCCTCGGCCGGGATGCGGGCGAAAGCGGCCTGATGGCGCTGCGCGGATTGTTTCCAGAGGGTGAAGTGGCGGGCGTAGGCGGTCAGGTAGCGTTCGAGCACGTTCGGTTCGATGCGGTGCTGGTGGCGCGACTGGCGCTCGGCATCGACGAACTCGTAGTTGCCGGTCCACGCGGGCCTGGCCTCGCTTTCGAGGAAGGGTGAGAAGATCAGGATGCTGCCGTGGCGCTGGCCGAGATGGCGGAGGATCGGTTCGGGATCGCCGGGAAAGAGGAGGTCGGAAACCAGAACGCGCACGGCATTCGCCCGCAGTTGGACGCGGGAAAGGTCGGGTGCGGCAGCCACGTCGGACGTCGGCAGGCTGCGGGCGGTTTCCAGCCAACGATGGCCCTGGAGGGTGTCGGGATCGATGCGCAGCGAGGCATCACCGCGAACGACGTGCACACTCACGCTGGCACCAGAGCCACGGACGCTTTCGATGATGAAATAGAACAGCTCGGCCGAGCGGGCAGCCTTCGCGGGATCGAAGAACATCGACTCCGAGGCATCGAAGACCAGATCGACGACCGGCCGGACTTCCTCGCGGAAAAGCTTCATCGTGTAGTGGCCGGTGCGGGCGTAGGCCTGCCAGTTGAGATGCCGTGGATCGTCGCCGGGCACATAGCTGCGGTGGTCCTGGAAATCGAGCGACGAGCCGGTGCCGCTGCCGTTGAAATCCCCGGCCTGACCGCGCCAGACCTTGGAGCGCAGGGGCAGGCGCAATCGTCCGGCGGCGGCGAGCGCGCGGGTGTGGCAGCGTTGGAGGTCGTCGCGTGTCATTCGGAAGGCGTTTCCTGTTCAAGGCTGCGGATGCGGCGGAAGGCGGGAATGGATTTGAGCAGGAGAACCAAAAGGTAGATGCCGTTGGCGATGGTGCCTGAAAGGAGCAGATGTTTCCACTCGAAGGTCACCCAATCATATCTGCCAATCAGATCAGACATCGGCAACAAGGTCACGGGATCCCAGGCAAGGCACCAGAAGACGAGCGAGGAGCTGAGTTCCTTTCCGAGTGAGGCCCCCACAAGACCGACGATCACGAATGCGATCCACAGCAGGATGAAGGCAGCAGCCCGATCCTTGAACTTCTGACCCGCCAGTACGATCAGCATGCCTGGAAGCAGCAGGCTGCCGAGCAGGGCCAGCAGGTAGATCTGCGACTTCATCAGTTGAGAGCCGGATGACCCAGGGAGCATGGCCATTCCTGCGAAACCGATCAGTCCGAGGACGAGGCTGAACACCGCCCCCGAAGGCCAGCCCGGATAGAGCAGGCCACCTGCGATGCGGCCGATCAGGCCCTTGCGGACGAAGGGGCGATAGACCGTGGAGACCGGATTCTCCTCTTCCGACAAGGCAATGCCGATGGCTGGCGCGGCAATGATGAACCAGAGGAAGGGAACGGCATCGATCGGAGCGCTCATAGCCCGAAGCATGAGCGGCCAGGCGAGCATCAGACCCAGGGCGATGAGGCGGCGAAGGGTCGAGTGGTTTTCCGCTGTAGGAGCGATCTGCGAGGCTCCGATTGAAAGCATCGACCAGCCGATGTAGGCCACCGCCACCAGGAATCCAAGCAGGGCGAACGAGCGGGTCGTATCGGACAACGAGCAGAATTCAATCAGGTAATTGACTCCCCCTCCGAAGCCAAACCGGAAGATGAACCAGGCCAGCACCGGAGTCCCGAGCACCGGCAGCAAGCCACGGATCAGGATCGAGCGACAGCCGGAGAGCCCGACGGTCACGGCCGTCAATCCGGTGGACAGCATGAAGATCACCAGCACCAGCAGCAGCTCGGCGAAGAGATCCATGCCGCCGAGGTAGTAGCGCAGAATGAGATAGGGGAAAATCGTGACGGCCATCAGCGCGGTCTGGCTGATCACGGACACCCATTTTCCGAGCACGATCCGCAGGGCCCCGAGCCGGGTGAGCACCATCAGGTCGATCGTGTTGTTGCGGATTTCTCCGGAAAGCGCTCCCACCCCGCGAAGGGGTTGGATCACCAGTGCGGCGAGGGAAAAGAACACAAACACCACCTCGGAAACAAAAGTCCCCGCCCGCGGGGTGGAGCCGGCCGCGCCAGCGCCGAGCAGGAACAGCGAGAGCAGCACCTGAAGGACCAGGAAGACGGCCACGAAGGTCTTGCCGCGAAGTCCCTGGCGAAGCTCCTTCACCAGCATCGGTGAAAAGCGGTCCGGAAAGTCGTCAAGTCGTTCAGAGGGGGTGGACATCGGGGGTCAGGATTCCGGGCTGGCGGTGGACACCTCGACCGGTGCTGGCTGGGAGGCGGGCATCGGCGGTGGCAGCACGACGTTTTTCTCACCCCTCTCGATGCGGCCGAGGATGTCGATGAAGGCATCCTCCAGATTGCGCTCCTCGCGGTGGAACTCCACGACCTTGAGTCCGTCCTTGATCATCCGCGCGAGGACGTCGGCCGACTTCGCCGGATCATCGACCTCGATGCGAATCCGTCCGCCGTGTTTGCGCGCTTCGAGGAATTCGACATGCGGTTGCAGCACGCACCAGTCCGCCACGTGTTGGGCCTCGTTTGCCACCTGCACATCGTAGAGCACGCCACCCAGCGCATCGGCGCTGCGGCGCAGGTCTTCGGCCCCGCCGTGATGGACGATGCGACCGGCGTTGATGAAGAGCAGCGAGTCACACATTTCCCCGAGCTCCGAGAGGATGTGAGAGGAAATGAAGATCGTCTTCCCTTCCTGGGCGAGGACGCGGATCAGATGCTTCAGTTCGACGCGCGCCTTCGGATCCAGACCGGCGGCTGGCTCGTCCATGATCAGCACCTGCGGGTCATGCAGCAGCGAGCGACCGAGGCCGAGCCGCTGGGTCATGCCCTTTGAGAGCTTGTTGGAAAAGCGTTCGGCGAGTGGCACGAGGTCGGTGAACTCCATGACCTCCTGCACGCGCTGACGCCGCTCCTTGCCCTTGTAGCCGAGGGCGCGGGCATAGAAGTCGAGATACTCCAGCACCGTCATGTGGTCGTAGTTGCCGAAATGGTCCGGCATCCAGCCGATCATGCGGCGCACCTCCGCCGGGTGATTGACGACGTTGATGCCACAGACCTCGGCGACCCCCATTGTCGGATAGTCGAGGGTCGCGAGGATCCGCATGGTGGTCGTCTTGCCCGCGCCATTGGCCCCGACAAAGCCGCAGACCGAGCCGTGGGGCACTTCAAATGAAACCCCGTTCACGGCCTGGAGCTGGCCGAAGTAGCGGTAGAGATTGTGTACCTTGAGAGCGCTCATGGTTGGTGGGCGTTGAAGTTCCAAGGGCCAAGGGCCAAGTTCCAATCTAAGAGAGAGACGATCATCGGGTGGACTCCTTTTTGCGGATGGAGGCGGTGAAAATGCGGACGAGTTCGTCGGTTTCGGCGAGAAGACTTTTAAAAACAGCTTCAGCCTCCGAACGGACCTCGTTGGTGTCGGAGAGAAGGTTCAGCCAAAGTGCGGATTCCTTGGCTTCCTTTCGGCAGATCCGGAGGCGGTAGATGAAATCCTCATCACTGATTGCTTCGCGCGCTTCCACGTAGTTTGCGGCCACGGAACCCGAAGATCTCAGCAACTGCCTGACATCCTCCCAACTGACGCGGTGCCACGCATGATCCCTCAGGAATAGGCGGGTCCTCAGCGCAAATTCGTAAGTGCGATCTTCAAGATCAAAAGGAGGCTTCGATTCCGGAGTCTTCATCTGAATGTTGGAACTTGATGCTTGGAACTTGGCACTTTCACGGCTGCACGATGGGGCCGGTGAGGATGGTCCTTGTTTCCTTCCACTTGATGCCCTTGAAGGTGTCGATCCCCGGTGCGGCGGAGGTGACGGCGACGAAACAGCCGGGGCGTTTCTGGAGGTTGTTGAGGAGCTTGCGGTTGCGCTCTCCGAATCGGCCTCTCTCGCCTGACAGGATCTGCTCGGCGTCTGCCTCGCTGATCTGGGTCGGCTGGAAACGGCTTCCGGCCACGATGTTTTCCGCCTTCCACCACTGGTTGGCGTTGTCCTTGTAGCAAAGGGTCTCGATCGGGAAGTCGAAGGTGGAAAGCAGCTGCGGACTGCCACCGGGAGTGGCGCGTTCGATGCGGCCGCGGGTCGGGATGACGGCAGAGAGGACATGGCCCTGCTCGGAGCGGCTCTGGAACCAGTCGCCGGAAGTCTTCAGTTTTCCGTCGATGAATTCGGACGAGTAGCCAGTGCCGCTGCCGCCGTTCCGGAGGGTCAGGCGGGCCCAACGGTTGTCGGCGTCAATGGGAACGGGTGAAAGTGTGGCGGCCTCGTTGAGCGTGAATCCGGCACCTGTTAGAACGCCTGTGCGGCTGAACTGCTCCTGATGCAGGTAGGCGGCGTTCTCGCCGTTGTCGGGCCGCACCTCCATGAGGATGAGCCGGACGCCGCGACCGCCGAAGCCGTCCATCAGGAGGATCAGTCCGACGAGCAGCAGGCTGGTGGCCAGCGAGATCAGCGGGGTGGTGATGAAGAGCCGGTGGCGGCGACCGGATTTCGCAAAGACGAAAAGGTTCACCGGGCCGACGACCACGCCGAAGGCGATGAGAATGAGGATGAAGACGGCGTAGTTGAAGCCCTGGACGCCGAAAGAAGACTGGAGCGGCCACCTGCTGCTGTAGTCCTCGCGGATCGACTTTTGCTGGATGGTGGACTTTCGTGAAACGGTGGCGTTGACCGTCTGCGAGGCATTGAGTTTGAGCCCGGGGGCGATCGGTTTCACCGAGATTTCCCCGAAGCTGGAATCGGTGGGAAGGTTCAGCCCGGTCGCGCCTCCTGACTCTGAATAAATCAGCAACTGGCCGCCGAGACGCACCCAGGCAAGCACCGCACCGCGGGCACTGGCGGAGGCGGCGGTCCACTCGGCATCGGTCAGGATGAGGCTGTCGTAGCCAGCGTAGGCCCGCCAGTCCTCGGGCATCTGGCGGGCATCGAACTTCGCGGCGAATTGGTTGGAGCCACCCCGGTAGGAGGAGAATTTCGCGGCCAAGTCGGCATCGAGCGCTGACCCGTTCGGCGTGAAGAGTTTTTCCCCGAGCAGGACGGCAGGTTGATCCATGGCATACTCGCCGGAAACGTTTCCGATCCCGGAGCCCATGCTGCCGCCGAGCGTGAGCTGCACTTGGGCTTCACCCGAACGGCTGCCCGCGATGAGTGTGCTGAGCGGCACGAGGATGTCATGCTGGCTGGATTTCTCGGCAGGGGCGTCGAAGGAGAACGAGGACTTCGTCTTGCTGCCATCCGATCCATAGTCGTTGGAGGACTCGAAGCTCAGATCGACGGACCGGGCGATGGTCATCCGGTTGGCGATGGAGACGCGAATCGGCAGGTAGCCGCTGGGGGCTGGCCTGGTGAACAAGGCGGTGACCTCGACGTAGGAGTCGGTTTTCACGTCGGTCTGCACTCGCAGCAGTTGCTGCTGGGCGGAGGCGGCGGTGACGAGGGCGAACAGGAGAATCAGGCAGCGCATGGAGGATGAGCGGTGGGCGCAGAAAGGTTTCAGGCGGGCTTCAGCGTCTTCGGAGTGGCCATGTCCTGGAATGGCACTTCCTCAAGCAGGGCGCGGACGATGTCATTGGTGGTGAGGCCTTCCACCCGGGCATTGTAGTCGAGCACGATGCGGTGGCGCAGCACGGCGGAGGCCACCGACTTGACGTCCTCAAAGCTGGCATGCGGCCGCTCGTTCATCAGGGCGCGTGCCTTGGCGGCGGAAGCAAGACCGAGCGCGGCACGCGGGCTGGCGCCGTAACGGATTCCTCGCGACGCGGCGGACTGGCCGGGGTGGGTGGCATCGACGAGGCGGGCGATGTAGTTTCCGACCACATCGGGCAGGAAAATGCGGCGGACCAGTTCCAGCAGCTCCTCGAAGGTCGAGGCGTCCATCACGGCTTCAACCTTCGGTTCCGACCCGAGCTCACGGTGGTTCACGATGCGCTCCAGCGTCGCGACATTGTTTCGCGTGACCTCGAGTTTGAAAAGAAAGCGGTCGAGCTGGGCCTCGGGCAGCGGATAGGTGCCCTCGAGTTCGATCGGGTTCTGGGTGGCCAGCACGAAGAAGGGTTTGGGCAGGGAGTGGGTTTCTCCGAGCACGGTGACGCGGCGTTCCTGCATCGCCTCGAGCAGGGCGGACTGGGTCTTGGGCGAGGCGCGGTTGATTTCGTCAGCGAGGACGATGTTGGTGAAAAGCGGTCCGGGCTGGAACACGAACTCGCGACGCCCATTGGTTTCCTGGAGGACTGGATTTCCCGTGATGTCACCGGGAAGCAGGTCGGGGGTGAACTGGACGCGCTTGGTGTCGAGGCGGAGGAGTTTGGAAAGGCCCTTGACCAGTTCGGTCTTGCCCAGTCCCGGCAGGCCTTCGAGCAGGATGTGGCCGCGAGCCAGAACGCCGGTGAGCACGAGGTCGATCAGCTCCTCTTGTCCGAAGAGCACCTGGTTGAGTCCGTTGGTGAGCGAGCGAAGATGTTTTCCAGCACTGACAACTTCGGTTTCGGAGGCGTATTCCATGGAGTTTGGTTCGGGAGCTTCCGCAAGCTAACAAACCGGCTGCATCTGGAAATGAAGAACGCATGAAAAATGCAGGCAATCCCCCGGGCACTTTGGCGCGTTGAAAATGAGATGACGACCATCAGGGAGTTCCGAATCGCGTCTGACCCGTTCATCAGTGAGTCCGAAGATCGTCGGGATCGGTTCTGCTTTCGTGGCTTATCATTTTCCTTTCGAGGCACATCCGCGAAGTGCCGCCCGCCGCTGCTCCTGCGTCATGTCGTTTCTTGACGGTCGTGACCTTGTTTCAGGAATGCCCGTGCCCCCAAACGACCAACGAATCTGAAGGATAGCCAAAAAAAAGTGGCCGTAGGAGGTCCCCACCTCCTACGGCCGAGATTATCAACCCATTCGCTGCCGAGGCAACTCAGGGGCTGACAACTGCTGTTCACCCTAACATGAAAACGCGCACGGATGCGGTCTTCGTAGAATAGTAGACCCACCTCTCGGAAGGATGTTCAAAAATTTCTCAAAGTTTCTCATTTTTCCTTCCAGGTCGCTTGGGATTGCGCAGCGAGCCCTTCTGACGCAAGTAACGGCTGCATGACCGGCCACGAAATCAAAGAGACGCTGCTCCACGCCGGAGTGGTTCCGAGCCGTCAGTTGGGCCAGAACTTCCTCGTCGATCCCAACTGCGCGCGCTGGATCGTCTCGAATCTGGAACTCACGCCCGAGGACGCAGTCGTCGAGGTCGGCCCCGGAACCGGGGCGCTGACGGAGCACCTCGTCGGACAAGTCAGGAAGCTGATCCTGATCGAGTTCGACGCCAAGCTCGCGGCGATGCTGAAAGCCCGCTACCTCCACGATCCCAGCGTGGAGGTGCACCACGAGGATGCGGTGAAATTCGATGTCAGGAAGCTCTTCAAGCACCGGCCACTGAAATTTCTTGGCAACCTTCCCTACTCCTGCGGCGGCGCGATCCTGAAAAACCTGCTGACCCGCCCCCATCCGTTCGAGCGGGCGGTGATCATGCTTCAGAAAGAGGTCATTGAACGCCTCTGCGCGGTGCCGAGGACCAAGAGCTACGGCACGCTGACCCTTCGGATCCAGAGCGGATGGGAGGTGAAATCGCTCCGCACGGTGCCACCGGAGGCCTTTTTTCCGCGTCCGCAGATCGACTCCAGCGTGGCGGTGCTGCGTCCCAGGACGAAGGACGTGCTGCCTTTTGATGACCGCTTGTTCGATGAACTGCTGCGGCGGGGCTTCGCCCAGAGGCGCAAGCAGATGAGGAAACAGATGCCTGAATCCCATGACTGGGAAAAGATTGCGGAGGAGATCGGAGTCCCGGTGGCAGCTCGGGCGGAGGAATTGAGCCTCGACCAATGGATCGCCCTGGCCCGTGCCTACGACCCCCATCCGCTCAAAAACATTCCCCAGAAGGACGGTGAGATTTTCGACGTCGTCGATGAGCAGGACCAGGTCACGGGACAGGCCACCCGCGCGGAAGTGCATGCCCGTGGGCTCTTGCACCGGGCGGTCCATGTGTTCGCCTTCAATCGCAAGGGGGATCTTCTGCTGCAGCGGCGCTCGCTTTTGAAGGACTCCCATCCTGGTGTTTGGGACTCCAGCGTTTCCGGCCACTTGGATGCTGGCGAGGACTACGCGACCGCCGCAGTCCGGGAGTTGGAGGAGGAAATGGGCATTGCAGAGCCGGAGCCTGAGGAAATTGCGAGAATCCTCCCCTCGGAAGCCACCGGCTGGGAGCATGTCCGCCTCTACCGCTGCCAGCATCAGGGGGCAATCCGCTCCCCCTGCTCGGAAATCGACACCGCCGCCTGGTTCCCGATTGCGGAACTTCGGGCCTGGATCGACGCCCGTCCCGAGGACTTTGCGTCGGGATTCCTGGAGTGCTGGAAGGCGGCAGCGCGGATCCTGGAGCGATCCTGATATCACCGGGCTGTTAGGGAAATTCTCAAGAAGACATATCAAGCTTCCTTGGAGTTTTAGGTTCGCGGCACCCCCCCCGCCTTTGATCGATTGTCCCCAATTCGCCTATCGTCAGCTTTCTTCGCCGAGGCCAGTCCGGCATGACGCTCCCGGAACTCATGGTCGCGATTCCTTTCATTCGGGTCCGATCCTGGATACGTGACTCTGACCGGACCCTCTGCACGATGCGATTGCAGAACGTCCAGTCAGGGGCTCAGGGTTGCAGAGTGCTTTCGGTATCAAGCCGGGAAACTGTGTCTCTTCGTGGAGGCGGAACCTTCATGACCGCGAGCTGGGCCTACCCTGCGCGGCTGACCAGTTCCCGGCTGTTGGCGTTCTTTCCATGATCGGCTCCCTTTCCGAGTCTGAAAAGCACCAGCCGGCGAGCTTCATCGACTGGTAAATCCGATTCCAGAATTGCGCCGCAGGTCGGCATGGGCCACGCTCCAGCCCGTAGGACCTTGCCATGAGTGTTTCGAAAGCTGCCGCGCCCCTGGGTGAGGGTCTCCTTTGGGGACTTTCGCTTGCGGCTTCTCTTGTCCTGAATGGCCTGCTTTTCTTCACTTTCAGCGTGATCGCCGCGAAGCGTGTGGAGGTGGCGATTCAAAAGGAGCCCGAGCCCGTCATCGAGCAACAGGCCACGATCATCCTTGTCCCGGAAACGGGCGCGGCTTCTGCCGTGGCCGCCGAGCAGCCCATCCTGGCCCCTCCGCCGCGTCCCGACCGCTTTGCCCGCACCTCGCCGGATCAGGCCTCTTCGCGACCGGAAGCACCGGCTTTCATCGGCGAACGGGACACCGAGGCGACGAGTGACGCGACTCCCGACCCAACGGCCGAGGCAATGCCTGCCCAGAAGGGAATCGAGCCGATCCATTCCGAGATCGAGACCACCGAAAGCCGCTTCGAGG
This sequence comes from Verrucomicrobiaceae bacterium, assembly GCA_027487355.1. GTDB lineage: Bacteria > Verrucomicrobiota > Verrucomicrobiia > Verrucomicrobiales > Akkermansiaceae > Luteolibacter. Next base: position 18,294 of record JAIYDT010000048.1, on the reverse strand, counting down.
ATGGCGAGATCGGCGATGATGGAAAATCCAAGCCAGCCGAGCCCGTGGCCCCAGCCCCCCTGCCGGGAAAGGATTCCCAAGCAGAGGCCCAGAGCCCGCCGTCTCCTCCGATGCCTGAAATCAAGGAGGCTCCGGAATCGATGCCCGCCGCCCAGGACAAGCTGGCGCAAGGGCCGAATCCCGTGGACGTGCCTGTTCCCATGGCTCCTGAAGGGGAGTCGCCCAAGCCCACTCCCGCCAACCGCGCCTCGGAAGCGCAGCCGCCTAGTCCTGCCACCGTTCCGAAGGAAACCGCGCAGGATAAACCCAAGGAAGCGACACCTCCGGAAAAGGCTCCCGGCTTCAAGGGATACCAGCGCAAAACCCAGATCCGTGGCTCGATTTCCCGCAGTGGGAAAAGCGCGCTCGCCGTCGAGAACTCCGCCATGGGTCGCTACCAGGCGGTCCTCAGCAAGGCAGTCGAACTGGAGTGGCAGCGGAACTGCGTGCGGTATCGGGATTACATCACCCCGGGTTTCCTCACCGTCCGTTTCGTCGTCGAGCAGAATGGAAAAGTCCGCTCGGTGGCCTTCGTCGAGGCCATGCAGAGTGGGGAAGTTCAAAAAGGCTTCACCCTGAATGCAATTCGCCAGGCCTCCATCCCCGCGATGCCGGCGGACCTGAAAAAGGAACTCGGCACCGATCCGCTCGAGCTGATCTTCAATTTCTATTTCTGAGGAGAGCTGCTGAATGAGCTTTCATGAGAGCTCCGCATGTGAAGGCCCGACCTGTTGGAAAGATACTGGATTCGCCGTGGAGTTCGTCATGACCCGGAGCCGCGACATTCCTGTCGCCAGGCATGAACGGGGAGGGGGCGACAGGGATGTCGCGGCTCCTTGAGTCGGATTGGCATGCGGGATTGGGCCATGGCCTCCATCGACGATTTCGCTGAATTCGCGTTCGAGCTTGAACGCCTCGGTGGAAAGGGTGCGGGCTGTCTCGTTGCTGCGCGATCAAACTGCGAAGACGTCGGGTGACTGCCCTGCAAGGCGACCCAAAGGAATGAGATGGACCCCGAACCTCCTGCCATTTCAGTCTGAAAGAAAAAATCCTTGCTGTGTTACAGCATAAGTGTAACACCTAAAACACAGCTCCGAACCATGCTTCCGTTCTCCATCAAGTTCCGCGACGGCGAGCCGGTCTCCGACCAGATCGTGAGGGCCGCGCATCAGGCCTTCGCGGATGGCTTGCTGCGGGAAGGGGACCTTTTTCCCTCGGTGCGTGCCGTGGCGCAGGAGCTGAAGATTTCCCCGACGACGGCCTTCAAGGTCGTGCAGGAGTTGAAGGACCTTGGCTTTCTGGTCAGCCGACCGGGAATCGGAATGGTTGTGCAGGCTCCCTCGCTGCCGCCGCTCGCCCATCGGCTGGCCATGCTGGAGCCCGGCGCGCGCCGGATTCTGGCCGAGGCCCGGGCCCTGCATATCTCGCCCGAGGAACTCATCGAACTGCTTCGCAAGCTTCACGAACCAGAATCCTGAACCATGATCACCATTCGCGACCTCCACAAACGCTACCGCCGGACCGAGGCCCTGCTTGGCGTGGACCTCACCATTCCGACGGGAAAAGTGTCGGCCTTTCTCGGCCCGAACGGCTCCGGGAAAACGACGACGATCAAGTGCGCGATGAACCTGATCACGCAGGACTCCGGATCTGTCGAAGTTCTCGGCGTGACGCCATCGAAGCTGAAGCCGGAGCACTGGCAGCGGATCGGCTACGTTTCGGAAAACCAGCGGCTGCCGGACTGGTTCACGGTGCCGCAGTTTCTGGACTACGTGCGACCGATGTATGGCAGTCACTGGGATCGCGACTTCGAAAAGAAGATGCTGGCAGACTTCGAACTGCCCCTGAAAACGAAACTGCGTTCGCTCTCGCGCGGCCAGCGGATGAAGGCGGCGCTGCTTTCCTCGCTGGCTTACCGGCCGCAGCTCGTGGTGCTGGACGAACCCTTCGCGGGGCTCGATCCTTTGGTGCGCGATGAGTTTCTCAGCGGACTGTTGGAGCTGACCGAAACCGAGGGCTGGACCGTTTGGATCTCCTCACACGACATGGAGGAGGTCGAGCGCTTCGCCGACCGTGTGGCAATCATCGATCACGGCAAGGTCCATCTGGAAGACGACATGGCGGCGATCCAGGAGCGCTTCCGCTCGGTGGAATTGGTGTTCCCTGTCGAACCGGTGAAGCCCGCTCTGATGCCGGAGGACTGGGTGGATTTCCGGATCACCGGCCGCAGCGCGCGCTTCACGGCGACGAACTACGACGAGTCTCGTATTTCGACCGAACTTCATGGGCTGTTTCCGTCCCTGATCCGTCACGAGGCCAGCGCGATGAACCTGCGGGAAATCTTCATCTCGCTGGCGAAGGAATATCGTTCGAAGCGGGAGGTGAAGGCATGAAAACGCTCGCAGCGGTGATGAAGGCGGAGTTCCGCCGGGCGATGCCGTTCCTGCCATGGATCGCGGTGACGCAGGCCATGACCTACGGGGCGCACACGCGCTGGGCGATGGAGTTTTCCGCGCAGATGATAGCCCTGATCGAATGGCTGAGCGGCTCGCTCGCTGCGTTGGTGGCGGTGCGCAGCCTGTGGTGGGATGCACCGCTGAGACGCACTCGCTTTCTGGCCACCAAGCCGATGCCGATCCTGCCGCTGATCGCGGGCAAGGGGCTGGGCTTGTCGCTGATGCTGGTCGCGCCATTTGGAATCGTGGAGGCGCTGGTCCATTGGAATCTTGGAATCAGGGGCGAGTCTCTGATGCTCGGGATCCTCCAGATGACCCTGCTGCACCTGGTCGCCTTGGCGGTTCTTTTTCCGGTGGTATGGTGGTGGAGAGGGCTGGCCTCGGCGATTTTTGGAGTGGCCCTTGCGGCGGCGGTCGTCATCGTCAGTGCAACTCTGGTTGCGAGGCAGCCGGGGAACTTGAATCCCTATTCCGGGACACCCAACAGCCTGCCTTTCAGCCTGCTGTTCATCTTTGTTTCGCTTTGTTTGCTGCTTGGGCTGTGCTCGCTGGCGTTACCCTTGTTGCGAAAGTGGCACCGGACGCGTTTTGCGATGTTCGCAGTTCTATCCGCATTCAGTTTCTACGCCGGACTGCGGATTGCGACGCGTCCTCCAGAGCCCGATGAAACGGTGTACCCGGAACTGGTGAATCTGATCCCAGAACAGAGCATCGTCGGTCTCAAGCGGTTCGAGACCTTGACCGCGTCGGTGGCTGGCGGATTGGCTGGGCGGGATTTCGCGACAAGTTGGACCTATTCAAAGCTGAAGCTCGACGACCGCAGTCTTACCCTGATGACGCCGATTCCGGGCGACAACTGGTCTGTAAATGGGATGGGGTTTTTGCTGCGGGAGACATTGGCGAAAAGGTTTGGAGGCGGCTTTCTGCTGAATCAGTTGGAGCCAGACGATGTGCGGCCTGCCTTGTCAGTCGTGGACGACGGAACCTGCTCAGGCCCCGGAAGATCGATCGATCTTGAGCTGCTTGAAACTCGATATCGCTGGGACGTGACCGTGGACCTGTCCTTGAAGGAAGGTGCCGAGTCGAGCTTCGATGGCAGTCGCTGCAGGATTGACAAAGTCACGAACGGTAATGGCTTCGGCAGGTCCAAGCTTAAAGGAGACATCGTTGGCGGAGTGCAGGTTTCATTTGTGATGTCGGATGTCTGGATCGACATGCTTTGGAATCGGAAGAAAACCTACGATCCTCCAAGTTCTGGTGTGGCAATGTTGGTCGATCCATCGACCGGGAAGGCCGAAGGGCTGCAAATGATCCGGATGAGTGGATTCACGGGAGCGGTGCAGCGTGTTTACTACTCATTGATGCGTCCCAGTTACGGGGATATACGACTTGAAAACGAAGGTCTCAACTGGTCGCACGATCTCCGGCTGGTGGTGATGCAGCCACGCATGGTGGGGCGAGTCGCCCATGCATGGAAATCACCTGGAAAGGTAAGATTCGCTCCGATCGAGTCCCGTCAGTCTCCTCCGGCAATTCCAGTGGCCCCTTCTGGAGTGGACATCGTCAAATGGGTTGGCCTCCATCCGGTTCCCTCGCGTGAAGCTGGTGCTGAAGAAGTGAAGAAATGGTTCGATGAGTTTCTTCCATTGATGAAGTCCTTGGACAAACCGAACACGGATCACAACATTCCCACCGAGGCGGACAACGCGATGGCGGAGTTCGTGAAGAATCATCCGGATGTGGCAGTCCTCGCCGTCAGAGCCTGGTGGGATTTTCCCTGGTTCGTCCATGATTCGATCAGTCGGAATCTCCCACGAGACGTCATCACGCGCTTTCCTGAACTGGCAACGAACGGGTTCATCCAGAGCTGTTTCAGGAACCAGGGTTGGACGGCTGATCTCGCGGATGCGGCCTGTGACAAGGCGAGAAGCGGGCAAACCTGGGCCGTGGATTCAATCCTGCTGTCCGTGCCCGAGAAGGTTGGCTTGTCCGAAGAAGAGTGGCTGGACTACTTCCGGATGCGTCGTGCAGTTGATGTCTATAACGCTCTGGCCGACAAGGTTGTTCCACGGGCGAGAATGGACGCGGAAGTAGATCTGATCTTGGAGAGTCATCAGACTCATGCCGGGATCAAGCCCTCTTCAGCGATATTCGAGCTGGCGACGGCAAGGGGCAGTGAAAGTGTGCCGCGCTGGCTGAAAGAGGACTTTCAACGCGATATCGAACGGAAGAGTCCCGATTTTCTCTCCTTGGCTCGTCGACTTGATGCTTGTTTCAACATGCCGGACATGGATCTGCCTGAGAACTCAGTGGAGGCCATGAAGGTCAAGACCACCTGGTTTCTCGGAGTCGACCCGTCGAGCTTCGTCTTCAATCCGGCCATTCGGAAATACCAACTCCGTCCCACTCCCTGACGCCATGCCACTTTCCCCACTCACCCGTTGGCTGATCGTATTATCGATGTTCGCGTTCGGGCTGGTCTTCGTGACGATGAACGAACCCGTATCCTGGATCGCCGCGGGCTCACTCGGCATCGCGCTATCGCTCTGGACGGCAAGCGTCTATCGGATCGTTTCAGCCGGGGCGAATCTTGATGAGAGGGCTTTTCATCTCACTCGTCCGAATGGTGGAAGGACTGCTTTTCGCCGGATCAGCATCCTGCTGCTGGCAATGGTGCTGTTCGTATCGCTCATGGCAGCGGCGAGGGCTTGGTGGTTTCATCTTGGCTGGATGGCGATGGTCGTTGGCTTCACCATCGCCTCCGTTCTGTTGCTGATGATCACGACAGGGCTTGCCACGGGATTGCAGCTTTCGTTTTCACGGACCCGACCGATCAAGTGGGTTGGATGGCTGATGCTGGCTCTGCCGTTGGCGGTGTACATTTACAAGCTGGAGTCTGACCGGCGAGATCTCTGGCTCGGAAGCCGATTGATGGACTCGTGGACTTCGAATCTCACCCCCGCCGTGCTGCTGACTGCCGCAGGCTATGGCGTGGCATGGTGGCTTTCGGCGAGCAGGCGGAAATGGTGGCCTGGATTGATGCTGGCGGCTCTTTCGGGACTTTGCCTGCCTCTGGAGAAAGAACCGAGGCCGTTGCTCGGGAGTGGCTCGTCGTCGCATCCAATGGCTTCGGTAGAATTCCAGCGCCAGCCCCTTCAGCCCTCCGGATATGAGTGGCACTCACCGGACGGAAAGGTGGGCACCTTCCAGCCGACCAACTCCGTGTCCTACTCTGGATTGAGGTCAAATGAGTTGCTGAACGGACAATACTTGCTGCCGCTGGCGAGTGAGTTGAAGGGGGATAACCGCTTTTATCTAACCCGCACCGGCGAGACCGCGCTGCAACTGATGGATGGATGGCAAACGACAGAGGGCAGCCGGTTCAATGTTTACAAGATCGACCGTTTCCTGGCATCGAATCTGGGGATCAAGCTTGAATCCAGGCGCGACGAATACGAGCCCTCTCCACAGAGATTCAGTTTTCCCAAGACTGAGAAGAATCCGGTTTTTGAGCGTTTGAACGGAGCAACATGGCAATTCAAAGGTTGGCTCAGTCGGGTCGAATACAGGGGCTGCTTCCCGGCATTTTCCAGCGGAACCCTCAACCTCGATCCAGTGGGTCGAGTGGATTACCACCCTACGGTCAGTCAGCAGGGGGAGACCAGTCTATCATTGCGATTGTTCATGCCCGAGTCGGCATACAGCCAGCTGGCGGCGCAATTCCCGAGGAGAGAGAATTATCCCTACTTTGAACAGGAGGTTAAGCTGAGACTTCTCCTGGTCAGCCGGAGCGGATCCCTTGCCGCCACGACTGGGCGGATTTCCATCAAGCGTAGCAACTCCGCCCTCGGGTCCGTGTGGACGGAGATGGTTGGAACCATTTCGCGGAATGTGACCGACTCCTGGCCGGAGAACGAGTTGACAGGAGCACAGTTCCACCTGTTCACGGAGCGCCCAGTCGCACGAGTGGAGGCGGAGATTCCACCTCCGGGGAAGCCCTGACGGTTCCTGAGTTTTCGGTGCTTCTCTGATTCTCCCGTCCGAAACCGTCCCCGAAATCCCTCCCCGGATGGGCGTTGACGGGGTCCTTTTTTCGGTTCAAGGTCCTGCATCCGTCCGGATCAACCTCATCCCTCAATCATGACTCTCATTCGAACATTCCTTGCCGTGGTGCTGGCCGCCTCGCTTTCTGGTGTCTCCATGGCCCAGGAAGGCAAGCTCAAGATCGCCACCGTGGACATGCAGCAGCTCTTCAAGGAGTACTACCGCACCAACGACGCCCAGAAGCAGATCAACATCGAGCGCGCCCGTATCCAGAAGGAAAACAACGACCGCCTCACCCGCATCCGCGAACTCGAAAACAACCTCACCACGCTGCGCAAGCAGATCGAGGACCCGGCGATCGCGGACACCAAGAAGCAGACGCTTTTCAAGGACTGGCAGATGCAGCAGCAGGAAGGCATCGCCCTCGACCGCGAGCGCCGCGAGTTCCTCCAGCGCAAGAACCAGGCGCTCAACGAGACGATGATGCAGCGCATGAAGGGCATCCTCAACGAGATCCGCAAGCTGGTGGAGGAGCAGGCCAAGGGTGAGAACTACGACTACGTCTTCGACAAGTCCGGCCTCAGCACCTCGCAGGTTCCCTTCCTCCTTTACACCAAGGACGCCACCGACATCACCGCCGTGCTGCTGAAGGACCTCAACAAGGATGCTCCGAAGGAAAGCCTTCCAGAGGCTGGCACTCCGGACTCCGACAAGCCTTCCCTCACCACTCCGCCGGCTCCTGTTGGCGACCAGTAATCCTCACGGAACTCACCCCTGAGGTGGCATTTGCCCTCACTCTTTCCGAGCTCGCCCGTTTGGCCGATGGTGACATCGTCCGGGGCGGGCTCGATTCGTCTTACACCGGCATGGCCGCCCTGGATGCGGCCACTCCCGGCGACATCAGCTTCCTCGGTAACGAGAAATACAAGGCGCAGTTCCTGGCCACCTCAGCCGGGGCGGTGCTGGTGCCTCGGGGCGTGACCCAGGGGCCTGAAACCACGGCCCTGATCGCGGTCGACAACCCCTCGCTGGCCTTCGCCGCCGTGGTCCGTCATTTCGCGACGGCGGCCAGACCCTTTGTTCCTGGCATTCATCTGTCCGCCACGGTGGACCCGTCCGCGAAGCTCGATCCAGAAAAGGTCAGTGTACGCCCCGGAGCGGTGGTCATGGCGGGTGCGGTGGTTGGCGACGGCACCGACATCGGGCCGAACGCGGTGATCGGCGAGGATGTGGTCATCGGACGGGACTGCTTGATCTACGCCAACGTTTCCATCCGCGAGCGTTGTGTGGTCGGCGATCGGGTGATCCTTCAGCCCGGAGCCGTGATCGGGTCCGATGGCTACGGTTACGAGTTCGTGAACGGCCGACACTTGAAGATCGACCAGGTCGGCATTGTTGAGCTGGGTGATGATGTCGAGGTCGGGGCGAACTCCACCATCGACCGCGCCCGCTTCGGCAAGACGGTCATCGGCGAGGGCACGAAAATCGACAATCTCGTCCAGATCGGCCACAACGTGGTCATCGGAAAACATTGCCTCGTCATCGCCCAGACCGGCATGGCGGGCAGTTCACGTCTGGGCAATTATGTGACAGTGGCCGCCCAATCCGGAGTGGCCGGACATGTCATGGTGGACGACAAGGCAATCCTCGGATCCCGCACCGGTGTCACCACCAACCTCAAGGGTGGCGTGACCTATCTGGGAAACCCTGCCCAGCCCTTCATGGAAGAGCAGAAGCAGAAGGCTCTCGTGCGCAGGCTGCCGAAGATGCTGGAGGATTTGAAGGCGCTGAAGAAGCGTGGCGGCGGTTTCTAACCGCCAGGTCTCAGCTTGATTCGGCAGGGCGGATGGAATCCGCCGACACGATCACTTTCCGCTCCAACCGCCACCGAGGGCCATGGCGAGGGCGGCCAGGGTGATCCGCTGCTGGGCCTCGATCTGGCTGAGGGCAAGTCGCGTCTGAAGAACGGTGCGATCCGAGTCCACCACTTCCAAATAGCTGGTCAGCCCTTTGTCGAAGCGTTCCTGGGAAAGATTCTTCGTTTCATTCGCGCTCTTCAGGGCCGATTCGAGGGCCGAGCGGGACTTCGCCAGTCCTTTCAGGTCCACAAGCGCATCCTCCACCTCGCGCAGGGCCACCAGCAGCGACTGGCGGTAGCTGGCCAGAGCCTCCTCATAGCGGCTACGGGAAGCGGCGTAGTTCGACTTGTTGGTGCCCGCGTCCAGAATCGGGGCTGCCATGTTGGCACCGAGGGAAAGCACGCGGTTTTCCCAGTTGAGGAAACGGGAAGGCTCGATCGACTCAAACCCGCCGCCAGTGCTGAGTGTGAAGTTGGGATAAAAGGCGGCCTCCGCCACTCCGATGCGGGCGCTGGCGGCGCGAAGGTTCTGTTCGGCAGCGCGCACGTCCGGCCTTCGGTTCAGCACATCGGCCGGAAGGCCAGCGGAGAACGATGGAAGGCGGTCTGCCGAGGCGCGACGGCTCACGGAAAAGTCCGAAGGACGCGTGCCACAGAGCACGGCAAGCGCGTGCTCGGCCGCGCCGCGCTGACGCTGGACCAGCGCCAGGTCATTGTTGGCAAGTTCCAGCTCGGTGCGTGCACGGGTGGTGGCAAGGCCATCTGTTAGACCCGCATCGGTCCGGCTTTTCTGGAGGTTCAGGGACTCGCTGCGGCTCGCGATGGTGTCCTTGACCACTGCTTCCTGGGCGTCGAGCCCCCGCAGCACGAAATACTGCCTGGCGACCTCGGTGGCGACTCCAAGACGCTGGGAATCGAGCAACGCCTCGGCCTGCGCCGCCTGGGCGGAAGAGGCCTCGACCAGCCGCTTGTTGCGTCCCCAGAGGTCGGGGTCGTAGGCGAGATTGAAGGTGCCTCGGTAGGTCGGGTTTTCCAGCGGGATGTTCGCGCCGGGAGGGGCATTTCTCGCGGTGGTATCTCCCGAGAGCCGCACGATGTTCGTCGAGCTGTTAAGGCCCAACGTCGGAAACAGGCGGGCACGATCAAGCCCAACGAGCGCGCGGGCAGTATCGACCCGTGACTTCGCCGCCGAGAGATCATTGTTTGCAGAAAGCGCCCGCTCGACGAGACGGTTCAGCTCGCCATCCCCGAACTGACGCCACCAGGCATCCGGCAGGCGGGACGATGGCGTGGCTTTGCCTTCTTTCCAGGTGGTGCCGCCGGTCGCGCCCGGGAGCTGGAAATTCGGACCGAGCTTGCAGGCGGAAAGGGTCAGGGCGGTGCCGACGATGAGGAGGCGGGAATTCATGGCTTGGTGTGGCGTTCGGGCGCTTCGATGAAGACATCGACCTGCTGGCCGACATAAAGTGGCGGGCTCTCGGGCCGCGTCAACGAGTAGATGACCTGGAGCACACGCGTATCCACCCGCTCGGTGCTGGCCCCGGTGAGGGAGACCTTCGGGATGATGTAGGGCTCCACCCGCACGAACTCGAGTGGGAAGGTGACGGTGGGGTCGCCTTTGAGGTAGCCGAAGGCCTTTTGACCGGAGCGGATCCGGATGGCGTTCTGCTCATCGACATCGGCGCGGACCTGGAGTCGGTCGGTGTCCCCGATGATCATCGCGGCCGCCTTTGGTGAGGTGGCGGCATACTCTCCGGCTCGGACGTTGACCTGGAGGACATGTCCATCGCGCGGGGCCCGGACAGTGAGACGGTCGATCAGCAGGGCGATGCGCTTCATCGCGGTCTCGGACGCGGCGAGCTGGGCCTTGGCGGCGGATAGCTGGGCCTCGGCCACCGCCACATCGCGACGCCGGTTTTCCAGGTCATCCTTGCTGATGGCGCGGGCGTCGGTCACCGAGGTGAGACGTTCCAACTGCGATTGCAGTTTCGCCAGTTGCGCCTCGCTGACAGCGATCTGGGCCTTTGAAATCTCTTGTTGCGCGGAGGTGGAGAGCTTTTCGGCCTGAAGATCGCGATCATCCAGCTTGAAGAGCGTCTGTCCCGCTTTCACCGGGTCGTTCACCTTCACCGGCAGCTCCACCACCAGTCCGGGCACCGGCACGCCGATGGCCACGTTTTCGCTCAACGATTCGAGGATGCCGGTGGCGGCGACGGACTCCTTGAACGGCTTCTGTGGCGGCGGCACGGGCGGCTCACCCGGCGGCGGAGTTTCCTTCTGCGCCTGGAGGCGGGAGACCGCGACGATCGCGTAGAAGCCGAACAAGGCCAGCGCGATGGAGCCGTAGCGGAGGAGTTTCAGGAAAAGGTTCATGGGTGGCAGTGGGCTCGATTCACAGTTAACAAATCACCAATCAAATCATCAAAGCGCGTGCTCGTGGACAAAGTGGGGCTTCTCTCCGGGCGGACGTTCCCGGACTTCAACGATCTCGCCATCATCCATGCGGGCGATGCGGTCGGCGTAGGAAAAGATGCGGTTGTCGTGCGTGACGATGATCACCGCGCGGTTCGCCGTGCGGGCGACCTGGCTGAAGAGGTCGAGCACGATCTCACCATTCTTGGAATCCAGCGCGGCGGTCGGTTCATCGCAAATCACCAGCGGCGGTTCATGCACCAGCGCACGAGCGATGGCGACGCGCTGCTGCTGGCCGCCGGAAAGCTTGTTGGGGCGTTCTTTCCATCGATCGCCGAGCCCCACGCGATCCAATGCCTCGCGCGAACGGGCCAGTGCCTTGCCCGAGGAAACGCCTTGGATCAGCAGGGGAATGCCGACGTTTTCCGCGATGCTCAGGGTGGGGATCAGGTTGAACTGCTGGAAGATGAAGCCGATGTTCTCGGCGCGGAACTTGGTCAAGGCGCCGCCTGACATCTTCGTGAGTTCCTTGCCGAAGACCTCGATCTTACCGCCATCGACTTTCAGCGTGCCGGCGATGGCACTCAGCAGGGTGGTTTTTCCACAACCGGATGGACCCACCAGCATCAGGATTTCCCCGGTGCGGGCCTGCAGGTTCACCTTCTTCAACACATGAAGGCGGTTCGCTCCCTGACCGAAGCTTTTCTCAACGTCGCGGGCGTCCACGACGATCTTCGATGGAGAGGACTCAGGCACGGAAGACCATTGCGGGTTCGTAAAGGCTCAGGCGGATGATGCCCATGAGCGCGGCGAGCATGCAGATCAGCTGAATGACCAGGAAGGCCACCACCGGGATCTGCCACGGCATGTAGAAGGGCGGTTGCTGGTTTTGGATCGCACCCATCGCAAAACCCGACGTCGCCGCCAGCCCGATGCCGAAGCCGATGATCCCCACCGTCGCGGCCTGGAAGATCAGCATGATGCTCAGGCGGAAGTTTGACATCCCCATCGCCTTCAACGCGCCAAGGTGCTTCAGGTTGTCGAGCACGAAGGCATAGAAGGTCTGACAAGCGATCGCCACGCCGACGATGAAGCCGATCACCACCGTGGTGCCGAAGGAAAATGGAATGCCGGTGTTCTTCACATACCACCACACCGTCGAGGTGTTGAAATCTCCGAAGCTCTTGCCCTTTTCGTCTTCAACATCGCGGGAGCTCGGACCGAAGCCACGGTTCACGTAGGCGCGCAGGCCGGTCTGCCTCTGGATTTCATCCGCCGCCTCTTCCGGGCTCATGCCTTCGATCGGAGCGGCAATGACCGCCGAGAGCATCTTTCGCGACGGCGGCGTGTATTGAAGCGCCCGCTCATAAGTGGTCCAAACATAAGGCCCACCGGTGAACGAACGCATCGCCTTGCAGATTCCCACCACGCGGGCCTCAATGTCGTTGATCTCGAAGCGATCGCCGATCTGGATCGGATGCGCCTTGTCCTGCGCCAGACGCTCGGTGGCGAGTTCGTCGATCACCACGGTGTTCGGAAGTCGCAGGTCTTCGAGATTTCCGGAGACCATCGCGCCCGGCCCACCCGCCAGCGAAGCCCCATCGATCCCGATAAGCTGGATCGTCTTGAAACTCCCATCATCCAGCCGCACGCGCTGGATCCCCGAGTAGAGCGGCATCGCCCAGCGGATCGCGGAAACCGATCGCACGCGGGAAACGTCGGTGTCGCGGAGCGGGTTGGTCTCGTTGACCTGATCGACCTCGGATTCGACGACATAAATCGGAGCGGCGACGTTTTTCAGGGTCGCCGTGGTCCATCGCATCAGCCCGCAGAAAACCGATGCTTGTTGGACGATCAGGAAGGTCGCGAAAAACAATCCTGCCACCAGCATCAGATACTTCGCCGTATCGCCGAAGAGCATTTTGAGCGCGAGACCGATCATGCGAAGTGGGAAAAAGGACAAGTGCGATCACCTAACCGCAGCGCGATCCTAGCAGGACCAGTCCCGCACGCAACCGACGAGGCGCATTTTGGGCAAAATCGCAGCTGTCCGTGTTTCAAACACCCGGACCCGGAAGGCATGTTCCGCCCGGTTTGTTCAGATTGGTGGAGCTTGTAGGGACCCTCAGAACGGCCTCGTCCATCAGGAAGCGACAGTTTTCAAGAAAAGGATTCCCGATCAAAATTGTAATCGCCCCTGATGGGCGGGCCTGTTTGGATTTTCGCAATTCCTCAAGCGGATCATCCAAGTGCTCGAACTCCTCCAGGCATCCCTCAGCCAGAATCAGATATTGCTGACCATCCTCCTCGGGCTGGTCGTCTGTTATTGGCTGATGGTCGTTTTCGGAGTCTTGGATCTGGATACCGATGTGGCGGATGGTGGCGGCGAGATCGACATGGATCCCGGTCACGATTCCTCCACCGGGAGCGTTTGGATGTCCACCGGTCGGTTTCTGGGATTCTCAAAGGTGCCGCTCATTGTCTGGCTGAGCTTTGTGAGCCTTTTCATGTGGTTCTTTTCGCTCGTCTTGAACCAATACTGGAATCGTGAGGCCGAGGTTCTACGCGCCCTGCTGCTATTGGCTCCGAACGTGGTTGCGAGTGTGATCGTCACCAAGATTGTCACCTTCCCGATCGCTAAACTCTTCGCAGCGATGGCGGATGCGGACAGTGAGGGCGAGGAGATTCTCGAGCGCAACGGCACCGTCATCTCGATGGAAGCGAACGAGACTTACGGCCAAATCGAGATTCCCGCGAAAGGGGCTCCGCTGCTCGTCAATGTCCGCTGTCAGACCGGTGCCCCGGCATTGAAAAAAGGAACTTCCGTGAAGGTCATCTCCGCAGGTCCTGACAACAAGTTTTACTACATCGAATCCTCCATCCCCTGAATCCATGATCCCACCCCTACCTCCTGCCGTGATTCTCGAAGGCGGCATCCTTGTCGGTGCCATCATCGCTGGCATTTTCTTCATCGGATTGCCGGTCCTGTTCTCCCGATTCTTCCGCAAGGTGCAACAAGGTCAGGCGATCGTCAGGAACGGCATCGGCGGCACCCATGTCTCGTTCAACGGCATGATCGTCATCCCCGTTGCCCACCAAGTGGAATACATGGACATTTCGGTGAAGCGAATCGAGATCGAACGCGGAGCCACCGAGGGACTCATCTGCCAGGACAACATCCGCGCCGACATCAAGGTCGCCTTCTTCGTGCGCGTCAACAAGACACCAGATGACGTCCTCCGGGTTGCCCAGTCCGTCGGTTGCGCCCGTGCTTCGAACGTGGACATGATCCGCACCCTCTTCGATGCCAAGTTCTCGGAAGCTTTGAAAACCGTCGGCAAGCGCTTCGATTTCGTGCAGCTCTACAATGAGCGCGACACCTTCAAGAGCGAGATTCTCCAGGTCATCGGCACCGATTTGAACGGCTTCGCCCTCGACGACTGCGCCATCGACTTCCTCGAACAAACCCAGCTCGAAAACCTCGATCCCGACAACATCCTCGACGCCGAGGGCATCAAGAAGATCACCGAACTGACCGCCATCCAGGCGAAGATGTCGAACAACATCCAGCGCGATAAGGAAAAGGTCATCAAGCAGCAGGACGTCCAGGCCCGCGAGGCGATTCTTGAGCTGGAACGCCAGCTCGCCGAGACCGAGTCGAAGCAGAAGCGCGACGTGCAGAGCGTCATGGCCCGCGAGGAGGCGGAAACCGCGAAGGTGCAGGCCGAGGAACGCCTCAAGGCCGAGAAGGCCAACATCGCCGCCAACGAGGAAATCGCCATCGCCAACGAAAACAAGGAGCGCCAGGTCCTCGTCGCCCAGCGCAACAAGGAGCGCACTGATGCCGTCGAGATCGAGCGCGTCACCCGCGATCGTGAGCTGGAGGTCATCGACCGCGAGCGCCAGACGACGCTGAAGAGCATCGAAAAGGAGAAGGCCGTCGAAATTGAAAAGAAGAACATCCAGGAGGTCATCAAGGACCGCGTGGTGCTCGAAAAGACGGTCGTCATCGAGCAGCAGAAGATCAAGGACACCGAGGCCTTCGCCACGGCGGATCGCGAGAAGCAGGTCGCCTTGACCAACGCCGAAAAGAACGCCCAGGAACAGCTCATCCAGAAGATCAAGGAAGCTGAGGCCGCCAAGGAGGCCGCGCGTCTCGCCGCCGACCAGGAGGCTTACACCGCGCTCAAGGCCGCCGAGGCTGCGAAGCAAGCGGCCGAACTCCACGCGCAGGAAATTCTCACCCTCGCCGACGCCCGCCAGGAATCGGCCGTCAAGGATGCCGCGGCCGAGAAATCGATCGCCGAAGGAAGGACCGCGTCGTCTGCTGCGGAAGGTCTGGGTGAAGCCCAGGTCCTCATGGCGAAGGCCGAGGCTTCGCAGAAGCAGGGCACCGTCGAGGCCGAGGTCACCCAGCTCAAGCTCGCCGCCGAGGCGGATGGCATCACCAAGAAGGCTCAGGCCATGAAACTGCTCGAGAACGCGGGTCGCGAGCACGAGGAGTTCAAGCTCACCCTCGAGAAGGATAAGGCCATCGCACTTGCCGAGATCCACATCCAGAAGGACATCGCCGCTGCACAGGCCGGTGTGCTGGGCGAGGCGATGAAGTCCGCCAAGATCGAGATCGTCGGTGGCGAGACCCAGTTCTTCGACAAGATCACCAACGCCATCGGCAATGCCCGTGCGGTGGATCGTCTCGTCGAAGGCAGCCGCACCCTGACCGATGTGAAGGAGACCTTTTTCAATGGCGACCCTGCCTATTTCAAATCGCAGCTCACGAACATCGTCGACCAGTTCGGCCTCACCTCGGAAGACACCAAGAACCTCACTCTTGCCGCCCTGTTCACAAAGCTGATCGGGCTCAATCCCGATGCCTCCACCTTGAACAAGCTCACCGGCATGATCGGAGCCGCCAACCGCTTCGGCCTCGCCACTCAACCGGCGGCAAGCGTGTTGGAGGGCGGAGCCGCGAAAGTCTGACATGGAGTGCCGGTGCTCCACTGGCCCTTGACCCACTCCCATGCCAGATCCCATCCAAGCGGCTGCGGCGCCACCGCAGCTTGAGGCCGGTGCTTACGAAGTCATTCGTCAGCGGCTGAACAAGCACGGTGCCGAACTCCAGCGTCGTCTCGACCTGCTCAATGACGACCGCAAGAAGGAGTTCGGAGGCATCGAGACCGCGCTGCTCGCCACCTCGCGCCTCACCACGGACAACAACTGCGTCCCTCGGGACATGACCGCCATCGGGCCGAAGCGCTTTCTCTTCGGCTACAATGTCCACCTCGGCCTGCGCACCAGCATGCGGGTCGAGGACGTGTTCACCGTAGTGGATTGGCATGCCGAGGATCACAGTTTCCATCCGAACAAGGACGGACTGCTGGGTGATGCGCGTTTCGCCGAGGATTTTACTTATCTCTATAGTTATTACAAGAACGCGACCTTCCTCAAGTTCCATCGCATCGGCCCGCATCTCTACATGGGCTTCCAGGTGGGACAGCGCGCCACCGAGGTGAAGACCTTCAAGTGGCTCGTCAACGACGAGACCGGCACGCTCACCTACCTCGGAAATCGCAGCGATCACGAGTTCGTCTTTCCCGCGCCACAAGAGTTCGTGTGGAAACGGGCCACCCGCGACATGTATCGCGAGGGACTCCATCCGCATGTCAGCATCGAGGATCGGGTCTTCATCGAGACCATCGGCGGGGATCTAACAGTCAAGGTCGAGAACAACACCGAGACCGGTCGCGGCATCTATCACGAGCCGGTTGAAAACAAGGATCAGACCCTCGACGACGCGGAGATCCACTACGCCGTCGTGGGCAATTTGATCCTGCTCAAGGTCCTGCCTTATCAGGAAAAAACCTGGCGGCATCTCGTCTTCAACGAACGCACCCGCGAGGCCCACCGCATCGACAGCCTCGCTGAAAGCTGCGTGCTGCTGCCCGATGGTCACGGTATCCTGTTTCCGCACGGCTACGTCCTTCAGACCGGCGAGGTCCGACGTTTCGAAACCGGCCTGCCGCCCATGCGCTTCGAGCGTCGGGTGACGGCGGCGAATGGCGAGGACACGCTCTTCGTGTTCAGCGATCTCGAAAGCGGCGCTTACCTGCTGCTCAGCTACAACCTCATCGCCCAGAGCGTCGCCACGCCCATCAAGTGCAGTGGCTTCAGCCTCTTTCCGAGCGGCGAACTGGTGGTGTTCGAGACCGATGATGAACCGCGCAAGCATCACGTCGTGCAAGTCTGGCGCACTCCTTTCGTGGCGGCTGATGGCCGGGCAAATGCCCCCACCCAGACCTTCCTCGGAAAGATCGGCAATGCTGAAATCGTCCGCTGCATGGCCGAGTGTCGTGGCATCCTGACCCTGCTCGCCAAGGATGATTCCTTCTCGGGTCTCTACGTCGAACTCGCCCGCACTTCCGGCGACATCATCGACAGCTACTTCTGGGTCGCCCAGGCGGAGTCGCACAACCTCAAGGAAGCGCTCGTCGACATCAAGGTCGCCGCCGAGGCCGCACTCGGGGAGTTTGAAAAGGTCCGCCGCATGCGCAAGACGGCGGCCGACCAGACCGAATCGCTCCAGACCCAGGTCCACAAGCTTCTCAGCAGCGCCGACAGCACCGCGCCCGAAGACATTCTAGGTTTCGTCCAGCTCCTCACGTCCCTGCGCGACCTGCGAGGCCAAATCATCGCCCTGCGCGACGTGCGATACACCGATGCCGCCGTCATTGATCGCATGGACCAAGCGGTGGTCGAAGGCGGGGACAAGCTCAGCGACAAATGCGTCGCTTTCCTGCTCAAGCCCCAGTCGCTCGATCCCTATCGGAAGCAAATTTCCGAGCAGCAGGCCCGCGTGCCAGCTCTGGCGAAGGTCACCGAATCGGACGAGGTCGAAGTCGCGTTGGCAAAATCCAGCAGCGAGCTGGAAATGCTCACCACCATCGTCAGCGGCCTCAAGATCAAGGATGCCACCGAGACCACGCGCATCATCGAGGACATCTCCACGCTTTTCGCCCAGCTCAACCAGGTCCGCAGCGTCCTGCGCAACCGCCGCAACGAACTCGCGAAGTCCGAGGGCGCGGCCCAGTTTCAGGCGCAGCTCAGCCTCCTCAGCCAGAGCGTCCTCAACTACCTCGAGATCGCCACCACACCTGAGAAATGCGACGAAGCCCTCACCCGGGTGCTTGTGCAGATCGAGGAAATGGAGACCCGTTTCTCCGAGTTCGACGACTACGCGGCCGAACTCATCAGCAAGCGCGAGGAGGTGCAGACCGCCTTCGAGTCACGCCGCCAGAGCCTGACCGACACGCTCAACCGCCGCTGCCAGTCGCTCGGACAATCCGGCGAACGCATTCTAACAAGTGTCCGCAACCGCCTCGCCTCGTTCGCAAAACCCGAGGAGGTCCACAGCTGGTTGGCAGGGGATGCGATGGTCGCGAAGCTGCGCGACCTCATCGAGGAACTTCGCAAACTGGGCGACAGCGT
>JAIYDT010000303.1 GCA_027487355.1 Verrucomicrobiaceae bacterium | reverse complement strand
TTCCGCCGCTTGGCTCAGATCCATTTTAGAGCCTTGATCTCAGAGGCTCAACCTGTAGTCCGCAGGCCGGAGGCGATGGCGTTGATGGAGAGCAGGAGGTCGGGAAGCAGGGAGTCGGCGTCGTGCTGGCGGCCGGCGGAGAGGAGTTCGCGCCAATTCCTGAGCAGGACGATCTGGCGCTGGTCCAGCACCTTCAGCGGGGCCTCGCGGATGTCGAGGGTCTTGGCCATTCGCGTTCTTCGCGTCCATTCGCAGTAAAGAAAGACGAC
Organism: Verrucomicrobiaceae bacterium; assembly: GCA_027487355.1. Lineage (GTDB taxonomy): Bacteria > Verrucomicrobiota > Verrucomicrobiia > Verrucomicrobiales > Akkermansiaceae > Luteolibacter. The sequence continues at coordinate 8,519 of JAIYDT010000303.1, read as the reverse complement.
TTACTTCAGCGCTGCGAGAAGCTTGCCGTGGATGCCGCCGAAGCCGCCGTTGCTGAGGACGGCGACGGTGTCACCGGGCTTGGCTTCGGCCGCGACGATGGCGACGATTTCCTCGACGGTCTGGATGTAGCGGCCGTGGCCACCCATCGATGCGATGTCGCTGGCGAGCTTGTCGGGATCGAGCCGCTGGCCTTCGGGGACCTTATGGAGATCCGGGATGGCGGAGACGACGGCGAAGTCCGGAAGCGCGAGGGCTTCGGCGAGCTCGTGCTGGAAGACCGAGCGCTTGGTGGTGTTCGAGCGCGGTTCAAAAAGAACCCACAGGCGGCCCTCGGTGTAGCGCTGGCGCAGGCTCTGGACCGCGAGCTTGATGGCGGTCGGGTGGTGGGCGAAGTCATCGATGATCTTGATGCCGTTGACCTCACCACGCAGTTCCTGGCGGCGTGCGACGCCTTCGAAGGATTCCAAGCCCTCGCGGATCTCACCGGGTGTCAGTCCGGCGAACGTGGCCGCCGCCACCGCCATGGCGGCGTTGCGGACGTTGAACTCGCCGGTCATGCGGACCGAGTAGCGTTCGCCGCCGAGGTCGAACGAACTACGATCTGTCTCGTAGCTCACGTTTCCGATCCGCAGCGTGCAGCTTTCCGAAAGGCCGACGGTGGTGACGGGGCAGGGTGCGTTGGCGGCGACTTCGAGGCAGTTCGGCTCGTCGCCGTTCACAAAGGCCACGCCGCCGCGCGGGACGATGTTGAGCAGGCGCTTGAAGGTCAGCTTGATGGCGTCGATCGAGTCGTAGATGTCGGCGTGGTCGAACTCGATGTTGTTCACCACGACACACTCCGGAAGGTAGTGGAGGAACTTCGAGCGCTTGTCGAAGAAGGCGGTGTCGTATTCGTCGCCTTCGAGGACGTTGAACTCGGAGTTCGTGAACACCGCACCCTGGCCGAGGTTTTTCGGCAGTCCGCCGATCAGGAAGCCGGGGTCGCGTCCGGCGTTCCGGAGCAGCCACGCCAGCATCGAGGTGGTGGTGGTTTTCCCGTGGGTGCCGGAGACGACGAAGTTGCGTTTGCCGCGCAGGAAGAACTCCTTCAGGACCTCGGGGAGGGAATGGTAGAGCAGCTTGCGGTCGAGCGCGGCCTCGGCCTCCGGGTTGCCGCGTGAAATGGCGTTGCCGATGATCACGACGTCGGTGTCGGCCGGGATGTTCTCCTCGCGATAGCCCTCGGCGATCGGAATGCCCTGGCCGCGCAGGAAGTCGGACATCGGCGGATAGACGTTGGCATCGGACCCGGTCACGGTGAAGCCGCGCTGTTTCATGGCGGCCGCGACCGCGCCCATGGCGGTCCCGCAGATCCCGGTGAAGTGGAACTTGGTTTTCTCAGACATCGAAGGGGCGGAGGCTAGGCGGTGAAACCCGCGCTGCCAATGCGGAATAGAGGAAGTGTGAATTGATTCACGAGGCCAAATCAAAAGCAGGCTGGGACCCTCGGGTCTTTAGCGGCCGACCGGGGCGGTGAGGCCATTTGGAAACGGAAACTTGGCGGGATCCCGAATCGCTCAGAAAGGTCAACAAGGATGGGAGTTGATATTTTGATCGACCTTTTGGACGGGCAAGTAGATGGTTTTAACAAATGAAGATCGGTTCGGTTAGCGGATTTCTTGGCGTTTGTTTGGCATTCGCTGCAACCTTTTCTGGCGAATCCCTAGCCGCTCCCATGCCGCAGGATTCCTGGAGCTATTACAACAAGCGGCTTGAGCTCCCGAATACGGTTCAGAAGAAGGGGATCGCAGTGAGTGCAGACTCGGTCTATGTCGGGATCACTTCTACGATCTCTTCCAGCAGATTCAAGACCACAGGAATCCAAAAGTTTACTGCGGCTGGTGCCTACGTCTCTGCCTTCAGCGCAACATTTGGAGACATCACTGGAATGGCCTGCGACTCGGCTGGAAATCTTTACGTGTTTGATCGCGACCAGTCCTCGCTGAAATCATTCGATTCCGCAGGCGTGCTCCGCTGGAGCGTTGGCAGCGCCGGAAACGGCGACGGGCAGTTCACTGCAGCTACTAGTACTATCCCCAGTTCGACTCTGGTGAATCAGCACGCTCATTTAACGATCGACGAGAATGATGAGGTATTCGTTCTGGATGACGGCAATAACCGTGTGCAGGTGTTTGATTCCCAAGGTGCCTTCAAGCGCAAGTGGGGCAGCTTAGGGACCTTGGCCGGCCAGATCAAGGCCGCCTTTGGAATCGCGGCGCGAAATGGGCAAGTCGTGATTGTGGATACTCCCAGCGTTCGTCAGCGGGTTCAGGCATTTACATCCAATGGAGTTTTTCTCAGGGCTTTCGGATCTGGAGCGGGAGCGGACAATTTCGTGATTGCAAATGAGCGGTTTTGTCTCAGCCCGGATGGACTCCTAACATTTTGCGGATCTACCAGCACCTACCTCTTCGATCTTTCCCTCACTCAAATTGGGACATTGGCAGGACCCCCTTCATTTACAGGCCTCTCCTCGAACCGTCTTGGTGCGGCGTTCAGTCCTTCTGGTGATTTGTGGTCTATCGGTGGCTCTGGTGTTTCTGGTTCTAGTGGCTCTGAAGTCCAATGTGTTGAACGCCGTTATGCATCCACCGACAATCCACTGGTCCGTAACGTGGTGCCACAGCCCAGTGTCATCAAGGTGGCCCAGCGATCCGCATCGACCCTACTCGATATCGACTACAAGGTCGTGGACCCGGACAGTGCCACCGCAGATGTCGCGGTTCTCGGATTTCAAAATGGAGGAGAAACCCTTGCGCAGGTTCTCAGAATCGCGACTTTGGTTGACAATACATCGACCCATGTTGGCCCCGGGCAGGCGACCAATACCGTGAAGCGTTTGACCTGGAATGCGGCGGCTGACTGGTCGAGTACCTTCGGTGACATCCAGATCGAAGTGCTCGCGAAGGATCAGAGGGATCTGTTGGGAATCCATTGGATCACGGCACCTCCAAGCGGGGCCGTGGCTTCCTTTTCGGCGAGCGCCAAGCCTGTCGAGGACGCTGATCTTCTTTCACTCTGGTTCTGGCTGATCGCGAAGGGAGATCCGGCCATCAGCCTGGTCAATGGCGAGGTCAAGGGGGTGGGTGGAGCTTTCAACGGTCAGACTCTGGCGAGTGGAATCGCGACCACCGCGCAGGGACGGGCATTTCTGTTCGGTCGACTCGGGGTCCGTGCGATCACGACACCGGAGCTTTCGGTCCTTCAAGCCGGCAACTACGGATTCAGCTCCAGCAGCGCGAACACCATCGTCCGCCCTTGAAGCTTGATTCATCCCTCGGGCAACTGCAGCTCATGAGCTTCATCCTCTCCATCCGTCGATTCCGCCTCGCGCCATTTCAGGTGGCGTTGGCTGGGCTTTGCCTTCAGGTGGCCAACGCGGCGGTGGTTTCCTACTCGGAATCCTCGAGCCCTGCCGGGGTGTTCTCCTCGACGGCCAACCTCGAGACAGGCACCACTGTTACCACACGATCTGCTCCACAGACTTCCGGCAGCCTGAGTCTGGTTTACTGGACAATCAACGGGGTGCGCCAGGCGGATGCTTCGGGTCGTTTTCTGAACCCCGCCTCTTTCACGATTCTGGAGCAAACGTCGGCCGTGGCCTTTTATCTGCCGACCTCGCAGGACAGCGATGCGGACGGCATGGCGGATTGGTACGAGATCCAGTGTTACAACTCGCTGGCTCAGACGCCTGCGAGCGATACCGATGCCGATGGCATTTCCATGGCGACCGAAAGGCTCCGAGGCTGGAGTCCGGTGGCCAAAAATGATCTGGCGGAAGGCGGAGTGAGCCGACGAAGAGGAGTGAAGCTCACGGTCGTGGCACCGACTGATTTCACCCTCACCGAAACAAGCAGTCCGACAGGTCTCGTCAGCGGCAGTCGAACGGTTCTGGAAGGCCAGGTCGTCGATCTTTCGATCGCTCCTGCTTCAAGTTCGGGCTATGCATTCACGGGTTGGTTTGTGAATGGGCAGAGGATCGATTCACCGCTCCTTCTCCAGCCCGTGCAGATCACGATCACTGGAAACGTTACCGCCGAGGCTCGTTATGTGAGTGCGACGGCCGATACCGATACCGACGGAATCCTGGACTGGTATGAGATGTTTCACTTCGGGACGCTCACGCAAACCGCCGCTTCGGATTCGGATGCTGACGGCTTCGATTTGAGACGCGAATTTGACCGCTCGCAGTCTCCCGGGGTCGCGAATCTTTTGGTCGAGGGCGGGGTTTCTCGTCGGCGCGGCATTCAGCTGACAGTTGCGCCGATCACCTACGTTTCCTGCACGCTCGACAGCAATCCCCCTGGATTGATCAACGAGGTCATGACCGTGGCGGCGGGGACCGAGGTCACAACCGATGACCTGTGGGGCAGGCAGAACGGTGGCTTTGTGTTCGTGGGTTGGGAGATTGGTGGGCTCCGTCAGACGTCTCCGTCAGGGGAATCCACAGGACGGGCAGTCTTTGTCGCCGAGGATGGCTTGGTGGCGACCGCCCGGTTCATTTCATCAAGCGCGGACAGTGATTCCGACGGGGTTTCCGACTGGTTCGAGTGGGTCTATTTCGGAGGCCTTTCCTCGTTGGGAACCTCGGATGCGGATGGAGATGGATTGGATCTTCGTCGTGAGGAATTTGCCGGACTCAGCCCGCTTCGGGTAAACCAGTTTTCGGAAGGGGGCATTTCCAGGCGCCGCAGCGGAGGAACTGTTGGAGTGAATCTTCAGCCCTTTGAGAGGTTGAGGAACCTGCTGGTGGATGGAGTGTTGACCGAGGTCTTCACGGAAACCGCATCCTCTTCCGCCCCAACTGGCATGGATTTTGGATCGGAGTCATCTCCCGCGCTTTGTGACTGGGATGGTGACGGGGATCTTGATGTCTTCGTCGCCTCAAGCGGTGCGGTGAAGGTGTATGAAAACATCGGATCGAAGTACGCGATGAATCTGGTGGAGCGCACCTCGAATTTCTCGGGGCTGTCCGCGCTTTGTATGGGAATCAGCCGCCCGCAACTCGCATCAGGGGACTGGAACCTGGATGGACGGGGGGATTTGGTTCTTTCGGATGCGCTGGGGCAAGTGCACCTGATTCCTTCAGGTGCTACCTTCGCTGGCAGCGGCAATGGTGCAGGGACGAGTGTTTTCGGCCATTCAGCTACTGGTGTATTTCCGGCAGTCGGCGACTTGAACGGGGACGGTCGAGTGGATCTGCTGCTGGCCTCAGAAGCTGGGGTCATCGAGTTTTACCCTCACACGGGGAATCCGGCTGCCCCTTATGATCAAGTGGTGGCGATTGGAATGAATGGCGTTGAAGTCTTGGGTCTATCTTCATTGGCGATCGGCGACATCACCCTGGATGGCAGGAATGATGTGCTGGCTGCGGACGGTGAAGGAAGGATCTGGGAGTTTCACAGCCAGGCAGACGGCTCATTCATTCTTAGGAGCAAGGTGTGGGGAGGCAGCGGTGTGGGCTTTGCCTCCTGGCCGAAGATCGCTGCGGGTGATCTTGAAGGGGATGGCGACATCGATCTGGTTGGCGGTAGTGCGAATGGCGCGCTTTTCGCCCTGAGGGATCCCAAGGTGGGACGGCCCACAGGACTGACAACTGCCTCGGGGGCGGATTCGGTTCTGCTGCAATGGAACCCCGACTGGCAGTCGCGCATCAAAGGCTACCAGGTTTACCGATCAGTTGATTCCGGAGCATCCATCCAACGAATCAATTCAGCCGCCGTGGACGTTCCCCGCTACCTCGATCAGGATCTGCAACCTGCTCCGGTTCATGGATACCGGGTCACGGCTTTGACCGAGGCGATCTTCGCGGGCAATACGGTCCCGACCTTGTTGGAGAGCCCTCCTTCCGCGATGGTTTCCGCCCAGGTCAGGCGTGCGGTCCTTGGACTTCAGAACACGGCTGGATTCGCGGGATCGTTTGTCCGGGTTTTCCTTTCGATCGACAACTCGGTTGGGCTGTCCGGGCAAGGCATGGATCTGCGAATTCAGTATCCAGCAGGGCTCATTCCAGCCTACCAGTCCTATCAGGTGCCTGAAGGACAAACCTTTCCTCCGGAGTTTCCAAGGACGCCTACCGTGCAGCCCAGTGGATTGGCCAATGATCTCACCTTCACATCGAACGAATCGACTGCGGCAGGTGAGCTGCGGATTCAAGGCACGGGAGGGACATTGGGAGTTGGCCAGGGCAAGCTCTTCACGCTGACCTTCCTGATTGATTCGAATGCAGCGGTGGGGACCAACTATCAACTCGGACTTTTGTCGGCTTTAGTTAATGACACTTCGGGCTCCTCAGTTCCGGTGACCCTCCAGGGCGGAACCGTCCGGGTGGAGGCAGTGCCCAATTTCCAAACATACTCGCCCAACGTGGTGAAGGTGGGGGCCTATGGAAAAGGAGATGTCAACGGAGATGGGTTGGTCACCCTGGATGACCTCGGGTTTCTCTCCGGTCTCTTCCGTCGTGATGCGCCCACGCCAAGCGCACAGCAGCTCTCCGCAGGCGACACGAACGGCGATGGCAAACTCGATCACAAGGACATGGTCGGCATCACCCGCATCATCTCAGGACTCGAACCATGAAACAGGCAATCTCATTGATCCTCATTTCGGGGCTCCTCCTTGGTTCTCTTGCTGCCGGGCGGAGCTTTTCAGTGCCTTCAATGACGGCTGCACCGGGCAGCGAGGTGTCTTTTCCCGTGACGCTCGACAATGCGGCCTCATGCGCCTCGATCCAGATTCAGCTGAATTATGATCCGCAGATCCTCGACTACGTCAGCTTTGAGACCGGCACCGGGATCGGATCCCAATTCCAGCCGACCTCTTTTGCCGAGGGAGGAGTTGTGACCTTGATCTGGACCCGCGCGACGGCGCTTGTCTCTGGAAACGGCTGTCTGGGCTTGGTCAAATTCAGGGTGAACCCAGGAGCGAAGGTCGGAACAGTCACTCCTCTTGCGATTTCCAATCACGAGACCTGTGACGATACGGGCGTGGTGAATTTGTCGCTGAGTGAGCCCGTCTCGTCTGTTTCAGGTTCCCTGATGGTCGGCTCGTCAGAGACGGATACGGACCTCGACGGAATGCCTGACGCATGGGAAATCGCTCACGCTTTGAATCAACTCGTTGCCGACGGAGCCGCAGATACCGATCGTGACGGGCTTTCCAATTTTCTGGAGTATGCCTTTGGCGGGAATCCTCAGGTGGCCGATCCGGGCTCAACCCCGTTGCTTGGAAAAACGCCGGGGATCGCGGGCGATTTCATGACAATCACCTTCGACAGGCAGCAGAGCGCCGGTCTGATCTATCGGGTATGGGAATCGGTAGGTCTGGAAGTTTGGAATGAAGTTCCCATCAGCCAGCGTCTGGTCGGGCTGCCACAAGACCGGGGCGATGGCACGGAATCCATCACGGTGCGTTCCAGCTTTCAAATGAACGGCGCCGGTTCATCTCCCACCGGCTTCATGAAGGTAGAGGTTGAGAAGCCTTGATCCAGACCTTGTTTTCTCAGACGTCGAAGGGGCTGAGATTGCGCAGCGAATCCAGCTTTGCCAATGCGTAACAGGGCCGGGTCGGGCTTCATTGAGTTCTCATGGAGTGGAAACTCACTGGATCATTGGAATTGAGACCGGTGTAGGAAAAGATACAACACAACAATCATGAGCTTATTTGACTTCGTCTTTCCGGAACAGGCACAGGCCGTGCACCTTCGAACCCTTGCCGAGAACAGCCAACGGGAGGCGATGAGCCAGCGGGCAGTGGAGACGGCGGAACGGCTTCGAATGCGGCAGGTGAGCCGACTCAAAACGAAGACCGATGATCGGGTGGAAAAGCTGGAGAACCAACTGGCTCAATCCGCCCTCATCATCGAATCCCTTGTCACCCTGCTGCATGACAAGGGCTTGGTCAGCCGGGATGAACTGAAGGAACGTGTGGCAAGGATCGACGCGGAGGATGGAGTCATCGATGGCAAGATCACGCCGCCAAGCGAGAAGCCCTTCGTGCCGAAGCGCGATTGGCCCGGTTAGCCTGAATCCTGAAGTACAAACCACGAAACATCACGAAACATCACGAAAGCAGGGAGTTCCGAATTGCGTCGGACTCATTCAACAGGTGAGTGCGAAGTTCGTAACCCTTGTTTCTTCTTTCGTGCTTTTCGTGACTTTCGTGGTTTTTCTTTTTCCTCCCAAGGGTTAGAATTTCTGTCCTTTTGAGTTCATCCCGTCAAACTCGCTGGCTGCCGGACAATCAAAAACCAGAACTTCGAAGTGACGAATTCCTGCTCGAGATTGTGGAAGCGGTCGATCACCAACTCCGGGCCGCATGATGGGAAACTTGAGTTTTTCAGAAGCCCGGCGCGGAGGAGCCGCAGCAGCAGCTTATTCCGGATCTCTCAACGTCGGCCAACATCCTCTCAGGCTGCCGGGATGAACCTTCAAATCCGGACGTTGCCCGATCCATCCGGGCTGTCCATTTTCATCCACGA
>JAIYDT010000251.1 GCA_027487355.1 Verrucomicrobiaceae bacterium | reverse complement strand
TCGCCGCCCTGAAGAGCTCCTCGGTGAACATCCGCAACAGCGGCTTCACCCGCCTCAAGGCCCAGGGAGAAAAAGCGGTTCCAGCCGTCGCCGAACTGCTCAAGGACAAGAACCCCTACCTTGCCGCCCGCGCCGTCTGGCTGCTCGCCCAGATGGGAGACTCCGGCCAGGCGGCCGTGGTCAAGCTGCTCGGCTCGTCCGAGGCCCGCACTCGCCTCGTCGCCATCCGCGCCATCCGCGCCGCTGGCGGGGATCCGGTGAAACTCGCCGAGAAGATGGTGTCCGATGCCTCGCCGATGGTTCGTCGCGAGATCGCCCTCAGCCTGCGCGAGGTTCCGGCTGAAAAGTCGGTGCCCCTCCTTGTGAAGATCGCCAAGCAGTTCGACGGCAAGGATCGCGCCTACCTCGAAGCCCTCGGCCTCGGCAGCACCGGCAAGGAAGCCCTCGTCTATGAGGCCATTCGCAAGGAAATGAACGCCGCCCCGGACGCCTGGACCGACTCGTTCGCCTGGCTCGCCTGGCGTCTTCACTCGCCACAGGCCGTGGCCGACCAGAAGGCCCGTGCGCTCTCGCCGAAGGTCAGTCCGGAGCAGGTGAAGCTCAGCCTCACCGCCCTTGGCTTCACGCCCACCGCTACCGCCGCCACCGCGATGATCCAACTCGCGAACACCGACGGCTTTGCCCAGAAGGACCTCGCCAAATGGTGGTTGAACAACCGCAAGGGCAACCTCTGGAAGGCCTTCAATGTGGACGGCATCCTCAAGTCGATGGGCCAGGATCCGACGAGCACGAAACTCGTCGCCGTGGAAATGCCTGCCGAACCCGCCAACGCCCCGAAACTGCCGCCCCTCGCTGACATCCTGAAGCTCAAGGGCGATGCCGAACGTGGCAAGGTCGCTGTAGCCGCCTGTTACATGTGCCACCGCGTCGGTGACCAGGGCGTCGACTACGGGCCGGACCTCACCACCTTCGGCAAGCAGCAGCCCTTGGAAGTCGTCATCAACTCGATCCTCAACCCCTCCGCCGATGTGTCCCACGGCTACGAGGGCTCGATCCTGAAGACCACCGACGGCATCACCATCACCGGCATGGCTCTGAGCGATGGCGATCCAGTCATCATGAAGACCATGGGCGCGCAGACCCAGACGATCGCCAAATCGCGCGTCGCCAGCCTGAAGCCGATGGAGAAATCCCTCATGTATGTGCCCGCCCAGCTCGGCCTCACCGCCCAGTCGATCGCCGACATCGCCGAGTATCTGAAGAGCCGCTGAAGATCCACTCATCCAAAGGCCCCGGGGCGAATCCGCTCCGGGGCCTTTTTTTTGCTAGCGTCAGTTACGGTTCTTCATGCCCCACAGGGGCATCATGCAATAGCCCCGGGCACCGCCCGGGGTAGTGTTTCTGATTAGATGCGCCCTGTCGGGGCGCGATGGGGCGGCTTGATTCAATCGTCTCGTTCGATCCATCTAACGGACATGCCCCAGTCGCTATCTTCCCTGTTGGCTCATCTGGTGTTCTCCACCAAGAATCGCGAGCCATGGTTGGCTGATTCCATCCGTGATGAACTTCACGCCTACATCGGTGGCATTGTCGGAAACGTTGGTGGTGTCCTCCTCCGTGCAGGCTCCGTGACGGATCACATTCATCTATTGATCAGTCTTCCAAGAACCCTTTCACCTTCTGATCTGGTGAAGGAAATCAAGGTGGCCTCCTCGAAATGGCTCAAAACAAGAGGTGCCGGGTTCACAGGCTTTCACTGGCAAAGCGGATACGGGATCTTTTCGATCAGTCCCTCACATCGAGAAGCTTTGGAGCAATACATCAGCGGACAGGCGGAACATCACAAGACCGTGGGCTTTCAAGAGGAGTATCGGAAGATGCTTTCGAAATACGGGGTCGAATGGGATGAGAGGCATGTCTGGGACTGACCTGCCTCATCGCGCCCCGATAGGGCGCATGTTGTTCCGATCCATTCCCCGGGCGATGCCCGGGGCTATTGCATGATGCCCCGATGGGGCATGAAGAAGCGCGAAACTCAGTTCGCCACGATGCTCACCAGCTTGCCGGGGACGTAGATGACCTTGCGGACGGTTTTGCCGTCGGTGTGCTCCTGGACCTTGGCGCTGGCGAGGGCGAGGGCCTCGACGTCAGCCTGCGGCGCACCATTCGCCACGCGGATCTTGTCGCGCAGCTTGCCGTTCACCTGCACGACGACTTCGATTTCATCGAGGATGAGCGCGGCCTCGTCGTAGGTCGGCCAGGCTTTTTCCGAAAGCAATCCGCTGCCGCCGAGACGGGCGTGGATCTCTTCGGAAAGGTGCGGCGCGAAGGGGTTCAGCACATCGAGCAGCAGCGTGAATTCCTTCAGCGGCACGACCTCGGCCTGGGTGAAGGCATTCGTGCAAACCATCATCTGCGAAATGGCGGTGTTGAAGGAGAGTTTCGCGATGTCGTCGGTGACCTTCTTGATCGTCTCATGCACCACGCGGAGCAGCTCCTTGTCGGTGCACGGCACGTCCTGGACCTTGCCGGTGGACTTCCATTCACCAGCCTCGTCCTGTTCGAAGGCAATGCGCCAGACGCGGGCCAGGAAGCGCGAAACACCTTCGACGCCCTTCATCTGCCAGGGCTTCACCTGCTCCAGCGGGCCCATGAACATTTCATAAAGCCGCAGGGCATCCGCGCCGAATTCCTTCACGACGACATCGGGGTTCACGACGTTGCCGCGCGACTTCGACATCTTTTGCCCGTCCTCGCCGAGGATCAGGCCCTGGTTCACCAGCTTCTGGAATGGCTCCTTGGTCGTGACGTAGCCGAGGTCGTGGAGGACCTTGTGCCAGAAGCGGGCGTAAAGGAGATGGAGAACGGCGTGTTCGGTGCCGCCGACATAGAGGTCGACCATTCCGGTCGAGTGATCGGTGATCGGTGATCGGTGATCGGAGCCAGACCAGTAGCTTTCCGCTTCGTTGGAGATGAAGCGGTTTGAATTACTGGGATCGCAGTAGCGGAGGTAGTACCAGCACGAGCCCGCCCATTGCGGCATGGTGTTGGTTTCGCGGATGGAGCCGTCTGGCAGCTCGACCCACTCACGGGCCTTGCTGAGCAGCGGCTCGGGCGAACCGGAGGGCTTGTAGTCGTCCAGCGGCGGGGCCAGCAGCGGCAGCTCGGCATCCGGCACGGCATAGTGATAACCGTCCTTCCAGGTCAGCGGGAAGGGCTCGCCCCAGTAACGCTGGCGGGAGAACAACCAGTCGCGCAGCTTGTATTGGATGCGGCGCTTGCCTTTGCCGTTCGACTCCAGCCAGTCGATCATCTTCGCCTTGGCTTCGAGGGTGGGAAGGCCGTCGAGGAAGCCGGAGTTGAAAGCAATTCCATGCGAGCTATAGGCCTTTGACGGCACGAACCAAATTGTTCGGCCATCAGGAAGTTCCTGCGAGAACCATGGATTCACAGGAGCTGCACTCTTACCGGTAGTTTCTTCAGACTCGGGATTATCCGCTGCAACAACGGGCACGATCGAAAGACTAAATTTTTCGGCGAACTCAAAGTCCCGCTCGTCATGCGCGGGGACTGCCATGATCGCGCCGGTGCCATAGCCCATCATGACGTAGTCGGCGATCCACACCGGGATCTGCTCGCCGTTGACGGGGTTGGTGGCGTAGGCCCCGGTGAAGACGCCGGACTTGTCCTTGTTCAGGTCGCCGCGTTCCATGTCGGACTTGGTGGCGCAGGCGGAGATGTAGGCCTCGACGGCTGCCTTTTGTTCGGCGGTCGTGAACTCCGAAACGAGCTCATGCTCGGGCGCGAGCACCATGTAGGTCGCACCGAAAAGCGTGTCGGGGCGCGTGGTAAACACCGTGACTTTGGCTTGGCGGTTGGAAACCGCCGCCACGGTGAACTCCACCTCTGCGCCTTCGCTCCTGCCGATCCAGTTCTTCTGCAGCAACTTGATGCCTTCCGGCCAGTCGAGTGGCTCCAGTTCGTCGATCAGGCGCTGGGCATACTTGGTGATCCGCAGCATCCACTGGCGCAGCGGACGGCGTTCGACGATGTGGCCCTTTGATTTCCATTCCTCGACTTCCTCGTTGGCGAGGACGGTGCCGAGATCGGGCGACCAGTTGACCGGGGCCTCGTGCACGAAGGCCAGGCGGACCTCGTCGATCTGATCGCGGGTCCAGCCCTTGGCTTCCAGTTCGTCAACCGGACGGGCCTTCTGGGTTTCCTCGTCGTAGTACGAGGCATACAGTTGCAGGAAGATCCACTGGGTCCAGCGGACGTATCCGGGATCGGTGGTGGCGATTTCGCGGGACCAGTCGTAGGCGAAACCCAGCGACTTCAACTGCCGCTTGAAGGTGGCGATGTTCGCGGTGGTGGTGATCGCCGGATGCTGGCCGGTCTTGATCGCATACTGCTCGGCGGGCAGGCCGAAGGAGTCCCAGCCCATCGGGTGGAGGACGTTGTGGCCCTGGCGACGCTTGGCGCG
>JAIYDT010000529.1 GCA_027487355.1 Verrucomicrobiaceae bacterium | reverse complement strand
TCGAGTTCAACGGCCCTCGACCCGCCATCGCCGGAATCGAGATCAAGGCCGTGGAAGTTCCGACCGTTTACCTGATGGGCGATTCCACCGTGACCGACCAACCCTTCGAGCCCTGGAACTCCTGGGGTCAGATGGTCACGCGCTTCTTCAAGCCGGACATCGCCATCGCCAACTACGCGGAGTCCGGTGAGTCGATCAAGAGTTCCCTGTCCGCCAACCGTTTCAAGAAGGCCTTCACCAACCTGAAGGTGGGCGACTGGATGCTGGTGCAATTCGGCCACAACGACATGAAGGACAAGTCACCTGACGCGTTGGAAAACTACCGCAGGAACCTTGAGGAGATCGTCGCCACCGTGAAGGCGAAGCAGGCCACGCCCATTCTCATCACCTCGATGGAACGAAAGGGCGGCGTGAAGATCGACACCCTCGGCGGTTATCCGGATGCTGTTAGAGACGAGGCGAAACGCCTCAACGTCCAGCTCATCGACCTGCATGCGATGAGCCGCGAGCTCTACGTTGGACTGGGAAGCGAACTCGACCAGGCCTTTCAGGACGGAACCCACCACAACAACTTCGGCAGCTACGAGATCGCGAAGTGCGTGGTCGAGGGCGTCCGGAAAAACGCCCCGGAACTCGCCGCTCATCTTGCCGAGGATGCAGGGAAATTCGATCCCTCACACCCCGACAAGCCCGCCGATTTCCACGTCGCCATCAGCCCAGCGAGCGACACCGCCAAGCCCGACGGAAACTAAGCCAATCGTGGCGGCGTTTTCCAAGCGCCCAGCCCGCCAAGGCAGGGACGCGCCCTGCCTCGTCAAATCCAACCACAGTGCCTGCAACACTTCAGTGATATGGGAGTGACCATCTTTGGCTCTCATGGCGCAAACGAGGACTTTGCTACCGAAAGGCGGGCAAAGATACGCTGATGAGGCCCAACGGGGTTTGGCAATGTTACTTCAACGAAATCAGGATTCTCGTCGTTCTCGGTGATCTGGACTTCCTCGAAGGAAGAATATGGGACCTGAATGTCGGTCCAAGAGATGAGATCCTGAGACCATTGAACAACGAGATTGTAACCGAAGCGACTGCTGTCCTTTCGGCGAAAACGGAAAACCGCAGGCGATCCCGGCGCATATTGGAGTGACGGCAACTCCACCTGATTCCCAAGAGCTGGCAAGACGGCCTCCAAGCGATCGTCGATGGTGTTCTCGTTCAGGTCATGCTCCGATCCACCGACAATGGAGATTTGTCCCGAGGTGGAATTCCACGTGGCCTTCCCCAGCTCGGGTGCAATTTCGATGATGACACCTGGCGCGATGCTGAGATTACTGGTTTGGAAGAATGATGCGGTGATGCCTGCGCCCGTGTCATAGCCGGAGGCGGGCTGAATGCGGATCTTGCCACCTTGAATGGTGATGGAATCTGCGGCGATGCGATCCCACCCTCCTGGGCCACCTGATTGAACTTCGAGCACCAAGGTCCCCGATTCCATGACAAAATTCCCATCGACGGTCATGGTTCCGGGCGAGAACCCTGGACTGATGAAGCCACCAGCATTGATCAGATCATTTCCCCCTGCTGCCGCACCACTGACGGTGCCAGTGCCGATCATGTAACCGCCCGGACCTACCACAAGAGCGCCTGGGCGAAAGTCCTGCTCTCCGGCGTTGGCTGCATCGCCGAGGTAGATGGCGGATGTCGCATCAATCGAGATCGGCGTGGCGTTTGCAGCCAAGAATGCAGGTGTTACCGAGTCAGGCTGTTGCCATTGACCAAAGGCTCCGAGGTATCCACCGATGGCAAGTCTTGCATCAGAAGTGAGGTTCAATGCGCTCTGCCCGCCCAAAGTGGAGAAGAATTCGCCGGCGAATGCCGCAGGCGGCAGCGGCCCCGACGGTCCCGATGGTGTGCCGATGTTTGGATTGCTTGCGACACCGAGTTGCACGTTGCGGAATCCGCATCTTGTTCCCACACCGGAAATGGTGATGGATCCGTTTCCGCCAACAAACTGGGCAGCCCCCAGTGTGCCAGTCACCGTCGATCCGCCGCTGATGGTAAGAGTGGAATTGATCGCCACCGATGGTGGCTCACCCGGGATGCTGACGCCGCCTGAAGAACCCACGAGAAGATCGACTTGATGAACCAACGAACCATCGCTGATGAGTCCGATGCTGCCTCCGCGCGAGTTTCCCAACTGCAACGATTGGGAAACACCGGTCATCTCCACTCGCTCCGGCTGCCATGAGCTTCCGCGCATCGTGAAGAGTGCGCCATCGCCAAGACCTAGGGAAACCTGGTTCAACACAGCAGGACTGGCCACAGAGCCGATCTCGCATTGCACCTCGGCGTCCAGAAAACTGAGGCTCACATTCTTCATGCTCGCTCCGATGACGCTGAGGTCACTACCTGCGGTGGTGTTCTGAACGGAAACGTACCTTACATCGGCCACATATTCACCCTCTCCATGCAATGCAGTCTCACCACCACGGAGCATTGCTCCATCAGTCAGACTGATATCCAGATGACTCCAGCGGTCGGCAGGAGCTGTCGAGTAGTTATGTGGGGAAAACTGGCTAAATGGCTTGAGCCGAAGCTCGGAGCCTGCGCCAGAAGCGGAGAAAAGCAAACTGCCACCGGGATCAATGCCCAGGGAATTGGGGATATCGATTTTTCCACCGCTGAGTGAGGAAATGACGTGGGCTTGTGGATTGAGATGGAGCGGAAGCCCCATGGCTTGGGTAAGGGCGATACGTCCGTTGGTCGTCGCGACCCAATCGAGCTGCGCGGAGCCGAAGGTCGAGGAGACCGATGAATTCACATCGTGCAGGGTGATGCTTCCATCGCGGTTGGCACGCAGGCCCATTTTCCCGTTGTTCGAGAGGTTCGAGACTGCGCTTTGAAAGTGCATGGTCGCTCCATCCTCGATCTGCGCCAACACGCCGCGAAATCCCGTCAGGATCGTGGGACCGGTAACGGAAAATGCCGAGGCCGTGGAGTTCACTCCAGTGGCATGAAAGACAACGGCAGGATCAGTCTCGGGAGCATTGCCGTCGACAATGACCGTGCCCAATGTCGCCCGACCCCGTCCTGAGCTGGCATCGAAGACCTTCCCAGCGGCATCGTTGAGGACGACCGTAGTGGCTTGAAAATGGCTGCCGCTCTCGATGGCAACCGCAATGTTGTTCGACGCCGGAACCACTGCGGGAACAAAGGAGTAGTTGAATGTTGCAAGTTCCGTGATGGCGCCTGTGCGCAGCTTCAGTGAAGGAATGGTCTGTAAGCCACTCCGCGCGATGTCCACATTCCCCAAGCTGCTGAAATTGGGGGAAGATACATCGCCGCTGAACGTAAGAGAACCTCCCCAGACTCGGGCGTTTTCCGCTTCCACGACCGTGCGGTCGAATTCGACCTCGGATCCGGACAAGACCTCAAGCCATTCGGCTCCAGCTACGACAAGCCGCCCAAAAGGGTCTGCGGGAACATCCGGCGTGCCATCGAACACGATCTTATCCGCACCACGGAAACCGAAATACATACCGGTAAAAGATGGAGTCGCCGCAGGCGGAGCGAATCCAAGCCGGGCAGCGGTATA
>JAIYDT010000209.1 GCA_027487355.1 Verrucomicrobiaceae bacterium | reverse complement strand
TGGACATTCCATTGTCTCGCGCCCGCTTCGAACACGATTTCGGGGGCAAGCCGGAGATCGACGATTTTCCCGTCCTCTCGGATCGCGGGTTCGATTTCAAGCATGCTACCAGTATTTCGGGTTTCAAAGGCGGTGGGAAGGGGCGGAAAGGGACGTCGGCTTTTTGTGGGGCTCGACTCTCCGTCTTTGGGTGGGCCAAAGGAGCCAGGTAGTTCAGGTGGCTCATATTCCGTCGGATAGATCACCTCGCGAATCGACTCCGATGTTGCCTTGGTCCCGCTGTGTGAGGCCACCATCATGGTTTCAAGCACGCTGGCCTTTTGGGAATCCACCATGACTTGAAGCGCTGCCCGCAGCTTGGTTCCGTCCTTTCCAAGCTTGTCCTTGTAAAGCAGCTGGGTGGCGTCTGCCTGAGACACTTCGATCATTTCAAGGGTGACCTGGACATGACGCGGGGAAGGGAGTTCATGACCGTCCGGGGCTTGCGCCTTTGAAGCAGGACTTGGAGCGGGATCCTTGGCCATCAGCGCTCCTACAAGAACCAAACAAGGCAAGATCGCGGTTTTCATGGTCCTTTGAGACTGGAGAACTCCAAGCCCTATTCAAGAAAAGTCATCGAAACAGGTCACGGCTTCGCGAGTTTCAGAAACTCGGCGGCATAGCGCTCGCCAAGCTTGCGGGCGGAGGCGGCGTCGAAGTGGAGTTTGTCGCCCTTGTCGGTCAGGCCTTCCGAGTTCACCAGGGCGCAGAGCGGAACCTTTGCCACCACGGTCGGCAGGTTGTCGTTGAAGGCCTTGCTCTCGGGTCGAAAGCGACCGAGTTCACCCACCACCACCGGCAATTTGTCATCGCCGAGATCCTGTCGCAGTTGAGTAATCATGGTGGATAGTCGATCCGCGTAGGTGGCCACCTTGTCCGGCGCGCTATCCGCCTCCCCCTGATGCCAGAGGATGCCTGCGAGTTTGCCCTGCTTCATCGCTTGCTTCGCCCGCAGCATCGCGGCGTTGTAGAGTGGGCCGCCGGCTTTCCACTGATCGAGGCTGGTGCCGCCAACCGCGCAGGGGATGAGGCCGATGGGTGTCTTCGGGTCCTGCTTGAGGATCTCACGGGCGAACTCCGAGCCCGGACCCACCCCGGCGATCGGCTTGTCGAAATGCAGAGGGTCTTTGGCGGGCTCCCACTTCAGATCCTTGGACAGCATGAAGATCTTTGGATTCACCACCTGATCCTGCGGTTCCACTTTTCCGCG
This sequence comes from Verrucomicrobiaceae bacterium, assembly GCA_027487355.1. Lineage (GTDB taxonomy): Bacteria > Verrucomicrobiota > Verrucomicrobiia > Verrucomicrobiales > Akkermansiaceae > Luteolibacter. The sequence goes on along the minus strand of JAIYDT010000209.1, from coordinate 3,853 downwards.
GCCCGCCATGTTCGACTGGCCGATCAGCAGGAACAACTTCATCGGTCCGGGCACAGGGTCGGCGATCACGCAGGACGCCGTGAGCAGGGACAGGATGATCGATCGGAGCATGATGGAGGTTGTTTACGCAGCGGAATCGCCCTTCTTCTTTTTAGGAGCGAAGAGCAGCTCGATGTAGTTCGCCGCTGCCTGGCCGAGTTCGGATTTCGGGTCGATGTCGCGCATCTTTTCCAGGATCGGGCGGACCTCGTTCTTCTTCTCCGGCCAGCGCTGATAGAGCGCGAATTTCGCGGCCTGGAGTTCCTGTCGCTGGGTCGTCGAGAGTCGCGGATTCCGGTCCCACTTCGCGAACTCGCTTTCGGCTTCGGCGTAGTTCTTCGACTCCGCAGCTTTGAGGGCAAGGTCGACGAGGGCTTCGTTGGAAAAGGTGTACTTGCCGATGTAGCCGGACTTGTCGTCAGGATCGGCCTTGCGGATCTGCTCGAGGATGGGCTTGTAGACTCCCTTCGGACCGAGGCCGAGGTTCATGCGGTCGAGCCCCTGTCCCAGCTTGCCGGCTTTGATGATGGCCGAGGCGCCATCGGCCGACTTCCACAATTCATCGCGCTCACGTCGGGTTACGAGGAGCTTCTTCGTCGCCGCGAGCAATCCTCCCGCCGCGGCGAGTTCCTCGGTGCCTGAAACGGTTCCGACGAGGCGACCTTCGGAGTCGTAGAGCGCGACGGCAGGCAAGCTTCTAACAGGTGGGTTGCCCGCCTCATTGTTCTTGAGCGCGGCCTTCTCGGCATCGGTCGGGTTCTCCTTGCGGTCTATGTCGACGAGCAGCACGCCGGAGCCCACGGTGGAAAGGAAGCGCGGATCATTCCAGATCTTCGCCACCACCTCGCCGGGGCGGTTCCAATCGGAGCCATGGACGAAAACCACGATGTCGGACTTCGAGGTCTTCGCTTGTGCGGCGGCAGTCGTGAAATCGGCGACCCTTTGTCCGAATGCGGAGTTGGCCAGCAGCAGAAGGGCGATGAAAGCGTTTCGGTTCATGAAGGATGGTTCTGCTGAAGTTACTGGAGGCGACGGCCATAGACGCGGATGCCGGCGAGATGGAAGAACTCCTTGCGTTCGTCATCGCGCTCCGCCTTCACGAACTGCACGCGGGTCGCCTTGCCTGCCAAGGGAATGCGCCACGGGCCCTTCTGTTCAGTGGTGCGAAACACCTCGGTCCAGGTTGTGCCATTTTCTGAAATCGAGATCTTCAAGGGCATCTGACGCGCACCGTTTTGTCCGTAGTCGCTGCCGAGCACCACGATGCCGCTGACATCGCCAAGCTTGCCGAGGCGGACGACGACGTTCGGGCGGACCTCGCTATTCGTATGAAAGCTCCCGCCTTCCTCCTCCATCAGCCCCCAGTGATTCTCCGGATGATCCCACTGCGAGGTCGAGGAGGCCTTCATCAAACCGCCGGACGAAAGCAGATCTCCGGGAAAGGGCTCGGCCTTTTCGGGGTTCGGCTTGCGCAGCGAGCTGCCCGCCTTGCCGAGCGACTGGAAGGCTTCGACATTTCCCGCTTCCTCCGCCGCGAGGATCGCAGGGCCGAGGGCCGCGCGGAGTCCTGCTTCGTTCGAGCCTGCATTCGCCGAGGAAAACACCCGACCAAGCACCGCGAAGTAGGCGTTCGAAGAGGCCGGGGCGGTGCTGAATTTTTTCTGGCCCCAGGCGATGGTCGGCGCGAACCAAGACTTCGAGGCCGACTGGATCGCGAGTACCTTTTCAAAGAAGGCAAGCTGCGTGGCGTCGTCTCCGCCGAGGGCCTTGGACTGGGCTTCGAGGGCATCGTCGAACTGCCACATCACCGGACCATCCTCCTTGGAAATCGCCGCGTGATAGGTCATCAGGAACTCCAGTTTCGCGTCATCCGCCAGCGCGGCGAGGGCAGGCGTGAGGATGCGCGAGAAAACATCCCAGGCGGACTCCGGGTAGCCGGAGAGCTTGGTGGCAATTGATCGACCGATGACCGACCAGGCTTCGGGCTTCGGCTTTCTCACATCGCGGAGGAACTCGACCGACTCGATCCAGGCGGGCACATTGATCGGCTGGGCCTCGAGCGCTGCGGCATAGGCCGCCTCGGCGAGATCAGGATTCTTTTCCTTCAAAGAACGGGCCTGCCAGAGATGGGCCTGACAAACATCGTAGGCGGCCTTGTTGCCGAACGCAGCCTCCTGGATCACCAACTGCGTCCAGGTCCGGCCCCAGAGGCTGGTGTGAAGCCCGCGCTGCCACGAAAGCGTGTAGGCCGGCTGCCAGTTTCCCTTTGAAACGCGGACGGCATAAGCGCAATGGCCGGGCTCACCCATCGTGATCGCCGGGATGCCATTCGCGCGGGCGGCATTCGCTCCGTAGTGCGAAAGCGATCCACACACGCCGCCGACTTCGCGGACGCGCTTGGCATGGATCTCGTGAGTAAAGGGCGCATAGTAGTTCGCGCCGTGGATGGAGTCGCCGAACAGGTTGTTGAGCTTGTAGGGTGCCTGCCAGCAAGCCCCGGTGTAATCGCTGACTGGCAGCTTCACGTTGTCGCGCAGCCAGACGAGCGAGTCATTTCCCCAACCGCCGACATCGGAAAATCCACCATTTCCGCCTGCGGAAACCACGAAGCGCTTCTCCCAGGTCTCCAGGGTATCGAAGCCAGGATGGAGCTGTCCGGCCTTTCTCGAATCCCGGAAATAGGCATAGCGGTCAAAGGCCTTGTCTTCCGGCCAATCCTTCATCGCAAAGGTGAGGGCCACCGCTGCTGCCGTCGTCTGCTCGTGTCGGTTCGTCAGCCCCTGCGGATCGGCTTTCCAAAGCGATGCGAGAATTCGAAGGCCCTTCGATGGATCGTCGCATGGGCCGGAGAGCATGAAGTCCGCAACGCGTTCCTTCGATTCGAAAAGGTCCTCCACAAAGCGGCGATCGGTGCGGGAAAGCTTGTCGATCGCGTCGTCCGCCACCCGTTTCAATTCCGCCACCGCCAGGGCATGACGACCCTCCGGGGTCGAGGCCGTGGATTGAATCGACGCTTCATTGGTGACTTCGACTCCCTCGAGGGCTCCGAGTAGCGACATGGGCGTGCACAACAAGACGATGGAGCAAATCAGCGACGAATTCATGGCAGACAAAAGGATGCGCCTGCTACGCTGCCGCAAAGCGTCGCCTTTCCAATCAAATTCAAGCCTCCCATGTCCTCAACCACCCGCACTCCTTGGCTGACGCCCGTGCTTTTCGCCGTCCTGATCATCGGACTTGGCGGCCTTGGTGGTATGGCGTTTTCCGGTGGTGGCCAGGGTTGGTATCAAGGCCTGCAACGTCCGCCCGGCACGCCGCCGCCGTGGATCTTCGGGCCGGTGTGGACATTGCTGTATGCGATGATGGGGATTTCGCTGGGGCTGCTGGTGAGGGACAGAAGGACGGCTGGGGCGCGATCCGCCATCGCGGCTTTCATCCTTCAGCTCGTCCTCAACCTCGCCTGGACGCCCCTGTTCTTCGGAGCCCACCGCAGCGGGCTGGCGCTGATCGACATCGTGGCGATGTGGCTCTGCATCGCGTGGACGATCGTTCTCGCCAGAAAGGTGAACCGGATCGCCGCCTGGCTGCTCGTTCCCTATCTGATCTGGGTCAGCTACGCGACCTACCTCAACGCCGGCTTCTGGTGGCTGAATCGCTGAGCACTGCGGCGTCTTCAGGGCTTCGTCTTCGGAGGCATTGCGGTGGCTTCCACTGCATCGCCCTCGCGCAGCATCGCGTTGGGACTTACGATGACCGTCGTACTTGCGAGGGCCGGGGACGTGACCTCGACCAGCTCGCCGAGATTGCGGCCTTG
>JAIYDT010000463.1 GCA_027487355.1 Verrucomicrobiaceae bacterium | reverse complement strand
TGAAACCCGAAACCCTGAAATCCGAACAGGCACCAACCGAAAAGTTCGAGCGCCTGGTGATCCAGGGCCAGGTCTCGGCGGAAGCGGTATTCGAGGCGGTCATCGAGGAGAAGAGCGGCATCATCTCGATCGGTGGCCGTGTTCTGGACAAGGGGAAGTTCACCAAGAACCCCATCCGTTTCGCCGTGCGCGCCAAGATGCCGAACCTGCATCCAACGGTGAATGACGAGTGGGTGAAGAGCGACCCGAAGAAGGCCGCAGCCTTTTTCAAGAGGATCGAGGATGACACGCTCCAGCTCACCCGGATCGACGGCAAGCGCCTGGTTCAGAAGTTCGACAAGCCGGTGGATACGGCCTCCGCCGACGTCTCAGGGTCGGGTATTTCCCGGATCGAGATCACCATGAACAATTTCACGAATCGGAAGTTTCTGTTCAACGCCTCCGAGAACTCGCGGATGACCTTGTCCAACACGAACGCGGCTCCGCTGTATCGCGGGTTCGCGATGAACTGGACGCCGGATGTCGAGAAGGACAAGGACGGCAAGGCCAGGTTCAGTTTCATGGTGAAATGAGCATCTAGCAGAATCACGCCGGACATCTTCCTCCTCTGACACGAGAGCGGCTTGAGCCATAGTTTGTTGGACTCATCGAACAAGCCACCGCGTCATCCCGCCTGCCATCCAATCTCGTGAACTCGCTCCAATCCCTTTCCCTGCGGTCCATTCCGGCCGACCTGCGGCTCGGCGGATGTCGGAGCAATGATCTGCAAGCGAATGGCACTCTGTGGCTTTCTCGATGGTTTGTCAGAGCATTTGCTTTCTGACGCTTGCCGGGATGAAGATGCAGCCTGAAGGCATGACTACGAACGGACGAGCCCTCCATCGTCCGCAATGGGTCCTGCAATGCCCGCTGCCGCCTCTGCAACGCCCGCTGCCGCCTCTGCAACGCCCGCTGTCGCCTCTGCAACGCCCGCTGTCGCCTCTGCAACGCCCGCTGTCGCCTCTGCAACGCCTGCTGTCACCTCTGCAACGCCCGCTGTCGGCTCTGCAAAGCCCGCTGTCGGCTCTGCAACGACCGCTGTCACCTCTGCAACGACGGCTGTCGGCTCTGCAACGACCGCTGTCGGCTCTGCAAGACCGCTGTCGGCTCTGCAAAGCCCACAAATCCAATCACTTGGGAGATTTTGCTTAAATCCTGAACTACAAACCACGAAATTCACGAAACATCACGAAAATCAGGCAGTTCCGAAACGCTTCAGACTCATTCATCAGGTGAGTGCGAAGATGGAGACAATTGCTTCTGCTTTCGTGCTTTTCGTGACTTTAGTGGTTTTCCATTTTCCTGTTAAGGATCAAACCGCTTCTCGCCCCGGTTCGCGACCACCCGCCATCCGCGGAAAAGGCAGTTCAAACTGCGCCGTCGCCTGCATGACCCACATCCCCCGGGACTGCGGCAGGCGCCTCACCCCATTGCCCACCTGTTCAATCTTCAGGGCCAAGGGCCTGTTCCATACCAGCCTTGGGCAACGCCCAAGGTCCCGGAGACGCAAGATTCCCGAGGGCTGAAGGCCCGTTCCAATGGGCATCACGTTCGACATCCGATTCACGCACCGGCACGAAGGCACTGGTAGAAGCCCGTCCGAGGACTCCCGCCAGAAAGATGGACGAACCCACCTCAGGCAGTTGTTATGCCCGACAGCTTGAAAGCGCACGCGTTAGCTTTCGCCGCCAAGGAGCCGGTCTCATGGCCCATCGGTCTGAGACCCGAACAGACCCGCCGCATCACCAGCGACGCCAGCGCACTGGGTGCCAACACCCGTGGCCTGGGCTTGAAGCGCATCCGCTGCGAGTTCTTCGGACAGCCCAACCGGATGCCCCCGACCTTTGCCCCACGGACCTCCAAGGTCTGGGATCGGAACTTTGACTTCCATTCTGAGCTCATCGATTCCCCCCTAGGTTTCCATCACCACGGCGACAGAAATCCCCTACGATCCGGCCAAGCCCAATCGGGTCGAAATGTGAAACCGCGAGGACTGGTACCAATAAGGAGCTTGCAGGTGAGACTGGATTCCCCTATTAAATGTCCATCAGAAAGCTCACTGATATTCTAACCGTTTATCGGGAAGTTGAAATCCGTCCCCCCCCCCCCAAAAAAAAAATAAAATAAAATAAAATAAAATGAGTTACACCAATGAAAATTAAAACAACACGCAAAACAAACGCAGTCTTCTTCGCCCTCGCCATTACCGCCGGTTCGGCGCATATAGCGTCGGCTGCAACGGCCATTCCACTAACCAACGCTGGCTTTGAATCTGATAGCGTCGCACCGAATACTTACAGCAACTTAACCCCTGCTGGCTGGACGCTTCATGCTAGTGCATCCTGGAATAGCATTGTCGTCGATGGGAACTTTCATCCACCAAGTGGAGTAGCCGGTGCCCACTCAGGGGATCAGTATTTTTTGGCATTTCTAGGCGCTGGTCATTACTCAAACATCCGTCAGGACACCGGACTTTTGTGGTCTTCGCTGTCTGCCGGAGATACTCTGACTGTCGGCGCATGGACAACGTATAGGTTAGACGTGAGTGGCACCGCCACGATTCGCTTCTCGCTCAATGATAGCGATGGCTCAAATCTTTTTTCCCCTGCAACGGATGCGACAGTTGGTGCCGCCGTTGGCGTCTGGACGCAGAGGTCGTGGACTTACACGGTGACTCAGGAAAAGATCGATCAAGCCAACTCGGAGCTTTGGGGAGCGGTCAATGTGCAAGTTGGAATTACCCACACAGGAGGAGTATTTCAGCAAACGCTATTTGACGATGTGAGTTTGGTGCACAGCGCCATACCCGAGCCATCCGGGATCGCATTGGGCGGATTAGGACTCGGCCTTTTAGTGCTGCGGCGCAAGCGCTGCCTGTGAATAGCTACTGATTCCACTCCGCCCCCCTAATCCAAAGGATTCGGGGACTTTGATTGGTTGCTAGTAATTTGCTTTCTGCGGGAGGCCGGTACCATTCCCGAAAATCCTGTGTTCGTTCCTCGCGATCCCTGTCCGCTCGCTTATCGGATGGAACTCCGATGGGGTTCGGAATCATTTCTTTCCCCTCCCAGGGTGGCTCGGATGCGAGCGACCCTGGGCTCTGGGACGAAACGCCGATGGCGTGAAGACAAGGGGCTGTATCAAAGGGGGTATGGATCGCAGTTCAACAAATTCGGGAGATGACTGATGGATCATAGGCCCTG
>JAIYDT010000216.1 GCA_027487355.1 Verrucomicrobiaceae bacterium | reverse complement strand
GTCACTCGCCCTGCGTCCTGCGGCTGCGCTGCTGTTCCTCACGGAGCTTCAGTTCGTCACGCTGACGCTTCATCTGCTCCATCACTCTTGGATCCGAAGCCGTCCCCCAACGAGCCAACAGCCGATCGAGTTCCATGAGCTGGGCTTCCTTGAACTCCGCCCGACGTTCGTTGGCATAAAGTTTCAGATCCTCCAGTTCCGCCTCTTCGGCTGGCATCGTGTAACGGGTCCAATTCAAGAAAGCCGCCGGTGAAAGACGAGCGCGCAACTGGGCATCGTGGAGGATCGGGAGAATCACCGAGTCCAAGCCCCCCGTGTCACGCTGGGGAACGAGTGAATTGACCAAGGCTTCGGACTCCACTGGATGAAGCAGCGCAAGCCGCAGCAGGGCCCGCCGCTTGGCGGAATCACCATATCTCAGGAAATCAATGCCACGAAAGACATAGGGTTTCACGCCCTCAAGACCGCAACGCTTCAAGGCGGCCTCGAGGGCGACCCGGTCACTGACCGTGAAGTGAACGAGATGCGAAGCCACCCTCCGGGACTCATCTTGCCTGGATTGGGCGAGGAGTTTGGCACAAGCCAGAATGCTCTCCTGCGCATTTGGAGTCAGCTTGCCCTCGGCACCAGCGATGTAGATGAGGAGGCTGGTGTAGAGCGACTGGGCACCATTTGAGGGCAGCATGCTCCCACTCCTCCGGGCCACAGGAATCGAATCAATGACCGCGACGAGGCGGTCGATGCCGGAGAGATCTCCAGCATCAAGCCGCGAGCAGACCGCGGGCACAAACAGCTGCCCGAGGTGGGACGACCTTTCGCCCGTGATCATTGCCTTGAATTCACGTGCGGCCTGTTCGGTGACGAACTCATCAAGGATGCCGGAGGATTGTCCGCTTCGTTCAGTCAGGGTCAGCATCAGGCAAGTCTCCGCGCGCTCCGCGAGCGTCAGATCCTTGCGGAGACGGTCATAGTCCGCGAGAAAGCGGGCACGCCGCTCTTTCAGCTTCACGACTGGTGCATCCTCGCCTTGGGCATCGGGCAGGATGGCAAAGCGGACGGCCAGCCTGAAGGCTTGTGGCGAGGGGGCGGCAAGGAGTTTCGCAACGATCGATTCGAGGGACTTCGTGAAATGGTGGAGCCTGCTGAAACTCATGGGCTGACCTTCCACGGGAGCGAGACTGATCGCTTCAGCGACGCGGTCTTTCTCCAGCAGCGCGGCAATCAGCATCAGATCTCCCTTGAGTGATTTTCCACCGATCTTGATCCAGAGCCCAAGAAGGTCCGGGTCCTGCAGGGACAATACGAGCTGGGTGATCTGGCTGCGGTCAACATAGCCATTTGTGAGATCGATCCCACCGCTCAGAACGAACTTCAGCAAGGCCGTGGTTTCCACTGGATAAACCGGAGCCAGTGCGCTGGCATCTGAAGCTCCACCGGCATTTCTTCCACGTTCCGACTGGACCTTTTGCCATAACTGCTCGACACCTTGCAACATTTGGCCACTCAACTCGGCGGGAAGCGTTTTGAGTCCTGCAAGCACTCCCGGAGTTCCCGCCATCAGGCCGCCGGGGTTCTCCATGCGTGACAGCAGTCTGTAACTCATCGAAAGCAACATTGAGAGGTCGACAGGACTCGCGCCGGCGTTCTTGAGTGCGTTGGCGAAGGCGAGCAACTTGTCGCCATCGATCCGGACCTTGTTGTCCCGCCGCACGTCTGCGGACTCGATCATCCACTCCAGCGCCGTGCGGGTGACCTCCCCGCCTTTGGCTGCCTCGCGAAGGGTTTCCACAAGCTTGGGGTCGGGCATGAGTTCGAGATTCTCACCATTGTATCGGATGGCCCCCAGCCAGATGCGGGACTGGAGTCCTGGCGAGAGCGCGGCGATCTGCTTCCAGAGCGCGGGATCCATCTTGTTTTCCGGCTTCAATCGGCTCCAAAGGTTCGCCAAAGGATTTCCCGAATTGGGATTTCCGGAAGCAGGCGGCGAGTCCTTCAACAGCGGATCCAACACTCGCAGGATGGCGAGGGTGGCACTCATGCTTGCACGCCTGTTGGAAAGCAGACCTTCGATGAAGGCGTCCTTCTCCTTGCCATTCTTATCCGCCTCCGCCAGGGGACGCCAGGCAGCCAGGATCTCTGCCGCTAGCTCCTCATCGTCTCCGAGCACCTGGCCTAACAGCGATCCATACTGCTGACTGTGATAGATCGGGCTCGTCTGGCTGGACTCCAGGCTTTTTAGGGACGCACGAACTTGAGCGATGCGTTTTTTGCGCTGGGCGGCTGCATTCTCGCTGATCCGCGAGGTGATGATCGCCGGCAGACTGACATTGTTCGCCTCAGCCAGGTTCACGGTCAGTTGATCGATCACCGAGTTGCGGACTTCCACGGGCAGCTTCACCAGATCCGGCGCGGCTTTCATCAGTAGACGTGTCCGCAGGCGCTCGTCGGCGGAGTTTTGATTCCAGACTTGAAGCAGATCGAAAAATCCCGCCTCCGGGTCCGCCATCACCTTCCTGACCTTTTCACTGGAAGTTCCGGGGCTGATGTTCCGGAGCAGTTGTGGAAGACACCACGTGAAGATTGGCTTTATCCCAGCGTAGTCCTGCGACTGCCAGACACCGAACGTGAAAACGGCACCGGGCTTCTTCTGAAAAAGCCCCGAGAGAGCGGCCACGGTTTCCTCACGGGTCCGGGTTCGCTGTGACATGGAAAGACCGGACATGATGGGATCAATGCTGCTGACGGGAACCTTTGCTTCGAGGAAATGATCGAGCAAGGTCATCACCAGGTCCGGGTCCGCCCCAGCTACTGAGTTGAGGATGACGTCAGCAGACGATCGAAGCCGGCTGCCACTCGGGGAATCTTGATTCGGCTGGGTTTTCTTCGACCAGTTCTTTCGCGGTCCGGCCGAGGCTTCGAGCAGGGCGAACAAGCGCTCCGGCAAGGCCTTCTTTTTCTGCGCTTCGAGCAGGCTGGCACGAACGACATGGGCAAGGTTTCCGGAGAGGGACTGAAATTTGTTTTCGCGGAAAACGCCGGTGAGCCAGGCGTCGCGACCTGGAAACGAGACCGCCCGCAACATCGCGGCCTCATGGCGGGCCAGCATGACCCAGCCGGAGGACTTCGCCTGGTCGTTGGAAACATCAGGCAGGTCCGACACCGATTTCGCGGCCAGCAACTTGGCCAGCCAGGCCGCGGTTTCCGGATCGGCGGCCTTCAGCTTTTCACGGAACTCCG
>JAIYDT010000081.1 GCA_027487355.1 Verrucomicrobiaceae bacterium | reverse complement strand
GTCCGTGGCGGATCCGACGCCAACGCAGCCGCCTACGTCCAACTCCAGCACGACGACGGCCGTCTCCTCTGGGGCTGCGGCATCGACCCCTCCATCGAAATGGCCGGCCTCAAGGCACTCGTCACCGCGTGGAATTTGCTGCGGGCTTGAGGCGCGTTTCCTCGAAACATCCACAGGCTTGCCGTCGTAAAAGGCGTTGATTTCTTATGAAACGCTTCCTAGTCGCATCGACCGCGCTCGCCCTCCCTCTCGGAGCCGCCGAGCCGCTGGCGTTCAACCGGGACATCCGGCCGATCCTTTCGAAGACCTGCTTCACCTGCCACGGACCCGACGCCGCCGCCGTGAAAGGCGAACTGCGCCTCGACCTCCGCGAGCGGGCCCTCAAGGGCGGCGAGTCCGGAAAGCCTGCCATCGTTCCCGGAAAGCCCGAGGAGTCGATGGTCGTGAAGCACATCACCACCACCGATCCGGACGACATCATGCCGCCCCCCGAGGCGCACATGAAGTTCACCGCCGAGGACGCCGCGAAGCTGACCCGTTGGATCAAGGAAGGCGCGGTCTATGAGGGTCACTGGGCCTTTCAAACCCCGAAAAAAGCCCCGCTGCCAGAGGTGGCGGACGCTTCACCGAACCCGATCGACCGCTTCATCGCCGCAAAGCTGAAGTCGGAAAATCTGAGCTTTTCCCCAGAAGCGGATCGCCCGACCCTGATCCGTCGCGCCTCGTTCGATCTCACCGGCCTGCCGCCCTCTCCGGAAGAGGTGAAGGCCTTCATCGAAGACCCTTCGCCGAATGCCTACGAGTCGCTGATCGACCGCTTGCTGGCCTCTCCCCGTTTCGGTGAAAACTTCGCCGTCAGCTGGCTGGACGCCTCACGCTACGCCGACACCAACGGCTACTCGATCGACGGCGGTCGTCATCAATGGATCTGGCGCGATTGGGTGATCAAGTCCTTCAACGACAACCAGCCCTACGATCAGTTCCTCACCGAGCAACTCGCCGGCGATCTCCTGCCGAACGCCACCGAACAGCAGATCGTGGCCACCGGTTTCAGCCGAAACCACGCCATCACCCACGAGGGCGGCACCATTCCCGAGGAAAACCTGACCAACTACGTCGCGGATCGCGTCAAGACCACCTCGGAGACCTTCATGGGCCTCACCATGGCCTGCGCCCAGTGCCACGACCACAAGTATGATCCGCTGAGCCAGCGCGACTACTACCGTTTCTTCGCCTTCTTCAACACGCTCGGCGATGCCGGCCTCGCAGGGGACCGCGGCGTCAATGCCGCCCCCGCGATCAACGCCGCTTCCTGTCTCGCAAATCCCGCCGAGGCGGAAAGCGTCCGCCGCGAACTGGAAGCGGCCAAGCAGGCCTTTTCCGCTCCGATCCCGGAGGCTCAGGCCAAATGGGAAGCCGACCAGCGCGCCGATCTTGCCGAGCGTGGCAAAGGTCTCACGCTCACGCCACTCGAGGTCATGACGGCCACCTCGCCGAATGGCAGCCCTGACCGCATCAAGGTCCAGCCTGACCAGTCCGTCACGATCGCAGGCGGGGATTTCGCCGCCTACAACCTCCTCACCAAGCTCCCAGTCAGCGGCCCACCGATCCGGGGCATCCGCGTGGTGTTTTCTCCCAGTGACCGATCGAAGGGCCTGCTCGGCTTCGGCGGTGCCAAGGGGCTGGAAGGGAATTTCCACCTCGGCTCGATCACCACCTCGGTCTCCACCTTCCCGGCCGGAAATGTCGATCTCAACGCCATCCTGCCCATCGCCCGACTCAGTGCCAGCGGCGAGCAGCCGGGCTTCGAGGTCCGCAACGTGCTCAACACCGACCCGCTTGTCGGCTGGGCTCCGCCAACCGGCAGCACGACGTCACAGCATCTCACGCTGACCTTCGCCACACCCATCCAGCCGAGCGCCACGCCCTACCTCACCACCGAGATCCTTTTCAACTACGGCCAGGGCACCTCGCCCGCCCGCTTCCAGATCTTCGCCCTTTCCGGAAATGACGATGGCTCGCCCCACCCGGCCGCGATCACGGACCTTCTGACTGCCGATCCTGCTGCACGCACGCCCGAGCAGGCCACACAGCTCCGCGACTACTATCATCAGATCGCACCGGAAAAGGCCACGCTCCGCAGCCAGATCGACAACCTCACAGAACGCCTGTCGATGCTCACCGGGAAACACCCCGTGCTGGTGATGAACACCGCGCCGAAACCCCGTGTGACCCACATCCTGAACCGTGGCGTCTATTCTTCGCCCATGGAAGCGGTCACTCCCGGCAGCCCCGCCGTCCTGCCTCCGCTTTCCGACGATCCCGCTTTCGACAAAGCGATCGGCGGCTTCAAGGACCGTCCCGCCAACCGTCTCGACCTCGCCCGCTGGCTGACCCGCGCGGACCACCCACTCACCAGCCGCGTCGCCGTCAACCGGCTCTGGGAGCACTTCTTCGGTCGCGGGCTTTCCGGCTCCTCGGCCGACCTCGGCTCGCAGGGACAATGGCCTTCGCATCCCGAACTGCTCGACTGGCTCGCCGTGGATTTCCGCGAAAATGGCTGGGACCGGAAACGGATGATCAAGCTCATCCTCACCTCCCGCACCTACCGCCAGTCGTCCAACACCCCGCCGACCCTCCTCGCCAAGGACCCGCGCAACGAACTCCTCGCCCGTGGCCCGCGCTTCCGCCTCAGCGCCGAACAGATCCGTGACCAGGCCCTGGCCACCTCCGGCCTGCTCGTCGAGCGGCTCGGTGGCCCCAGCGTGAAACCCTATCAGCCTGGCGACCTCTGGCGGCAGGTTTCCCACTACGGCTCCAGCCCCGCCACCTCGCAGACCTTCGTTCAGGACCACGGCGAAAAGCTCCACCGCCGCTCGCTCTACACCTACTGGAAGCGCACCCTGCCGCCGACCAACCTCTCGACCTTCGATGCCCCGAACCGGGAAATCTGCTCGATCGGCCGCCTGCCCACCAACACCCCGCTCCAGGCCCTCGTCACCCTCAATGACCCGCAGTTTGTCGAGGCCTCCCGCGCCCTTGCCGAGAAACTACTAGGCACGTCGTATCCCGACGATCGCGATCGGCTTTCCGCCGGATTCCTGAAGGTCACCTCACGCCCTCCGAACGCGTCCGAACTCGGCACCCTGGAATCTGCTCTGAAGCGCGAACGCCAGCGCTACCAGTCCGGCGAAGCCTCGGCTCTCGAACTCCTCGCCATCGGCGAGGTCGCTCCCACGCCAGTTGCCTCCGCCCACGAACTCGCCGCCTGGACCCAAATCGCCTCCACCCTCTTCAACCTCTCCGAGGCGCTGACGCGGAGGTAGTTAAAAGTTATTAAGTTATCTGTTATTTGTTATTAGAAATTCCCAATAACACATAACCTCTAACCCCAAACCAAACCCCATGAACCCCTTCACCTACTCCCGCCGCGCCTTCCTTGGAAAGGCCGCCAATGGTCTCGGGCATGTCGCGCTTTCCTCGATGCTGCTTCCCTCGCTGGCGAAGCTCGCGCGTGGCGAGCAGCCGAATGAGGAAAACATGGCCGCCTTCCGCACCATCGCTCCAAAGGCGAAGCGCGTGATCTACCTCTTCCAGTCCGGCGGTCCTTCGCATGTCGATCTCTTCGACGGCAAGGACGTGCTCACCAAGCTCCACGGCAGCAACCTGCCTCCCTCGGTCCGCGGTGATCAGCGCGTGACCGGCATGACCGCCGGTCAGTCGAACTTTCCCGTTGTGCAGCCCATCGCTCCCGGCAAGCCCTGCGGCCCCTCCGGCGTGTGGATTTCCGACCTGCTTCCCTACACCCAGAAGATCGCCGGCGACATCTGTGTGATCCGCTCGATGCACACCGAGGCGATCAATCACGACCCCGCCATCACGCTCATCAACACCGGTTCGATGCAGCTCGGCAACGCCTCGGCCGGCGCATGGGTCAGCTACGGTCTCGGCACCGACAATGCCAACCTTCCGGCCTACATGGTCCTCATTTCACAGGGCACCGGAAAGAATCCCGACCAGCCGATTTTCTCCCGTCTCTGGGGCGCAGGCTTCCTGCCGTCCCAGCATCAAGGAGTGATCCTCCGCGCCGGAGCCGATCCCGTGCTCTATCTCGACAATCCCGACGGCGTCAGCCGCGAGCAGCGTCGCGCCCAGCTCGACGACCTGGAAAAACTCAACCAACGCTTCGCTGATGACGTCGGTGATCCGGAAACCCTCGCCCGCATCCATGCCTATGAAATGGCCTTCCGCATGCAGGCCTCCGTGCCCGAACTGACCGATCTCTCCGACGAGTCGGCCGCCACCTTCGACCTCTACGGACCGGAATCCCGCAAGCCCGGCACCTACGCCGCGAACTGCCTCCTCGCCCGCCGCCTGGCCGAACGCGGCGTGCGTTTCATCCAGCTCTTCCACCGCGGCTGGGACCAGCACATCGCGATCACGAAACAGCTTCCCAACCAGTGTCGCGACACCGACCAGCCCTCCGCCGCCCTGATCACCGACCTGAAACAGCGTGGTCTTTTAGAAGATACGCTCGTTATCTGGGGAGGTGAATTTGGTCGTACCGTTTACTCACAAGGCGCCCTCGGCTCACCAGTCGCCGGACGCGATCACCACGGCCGCTGCTTCTCGATCTGGATGGCCGGTGCTGGTGTGAAGGGCGGCACCTCTGTCGGCGAGACCGATGACTTCTGCTGGAACATCACCCAGGACCCGCATCACATCCGCGACCTCAATGCGACGATGCTCAACCAGCTCGGCATCGACCACAACCGCCTCACTTTCCCCTATCGCGGCCTCGACCAGAAACTCATCGGCGTGGAACCTGCGAAGCTCATCACCAAGGCGCTTGTTTGAGCCGCGAGGGGCCGCGTTCCACAAAGCCATCGACCTGTCATCGCTGGCTGCTATGACTTGGAAATGAAGAAGGTCTTCCAGGCACTCGGATGCTTGCTGCTGGTGCTGGCCTGTTGGCTGGTCGGCACCAAGGCCGGACGCAACGATTCCCCCAAGGCCGAGGACAATCGGAAGGAGCCGAACCAGGAAAGCGCCTCTTCTGCGGGTTCTACGAGCCACGAAAGCTCCAACCCTCGCTCGGCTCCACCTCGCCCCGCCCTCAAGAACCGACCGATCCTGCTCGGAAAAAAGGTCACCGTGCTGGAAGGCACGATCACCGAGTCCGGCAGCGAGGGTCCGGTGAAGTTTCAGAATCACCAGGGAATGATTTTCTCCGCCAGCGCGATCCGGCCTGGTGAGGAAGACGAGATCCTGCTGGTCGGGCCGGCTGAAGTGACGGGGGAAAACATCCCTGGCAGAATCTCGAAGAAGGAGGGAGTGATCGTCCTCACCAAGGACGGGCAATTGAAAGCGGAGGGCGACTTGGAGTTCGAATCGAACCTGCCAAGGCAGTCCGAGCAACAGCAGGAGTGAGGCCCTCCACGTTCCCCTTACTCGACCCGGTTCTTCTTCCGATGCTTCAGCTCCGCGTCCAGCGCGCGATGCACGAAGCGATCGGGTCCAAACAGTTTTCCGCAACTGAGCGCCATCAGGGAGAGGATGCCGATGATCGTCCCGAGCGGAAAGGCAATCAGGGCCAGCACGCAAAGGACCATGCTGAGACCCCGCCCCCACTCCGTGCGCTTCATCAAGCCGATGCCAGCCAAGAACAGTACCAGCGTCGTAGCAATCGAAAGATAGGTCCCGAGAAATTGCTGTCCGGCCACCATGATCAGGGAGACGAGGATGCCTGCCACTCCGACTAAAAAGAACAGGAACACCAGCGCGCGGATCGAACTCGAATGGTTCCAGAACTTGCGGAGTTCCTTCGTCGTGAGTTCGGGGAAATCCTGCCTCAGTGAAGGAGTCACAACATCCGACTCCGGCGTGGCGTAGGGATTCGAATTCATCACTGCACACGAGTTGAAACGTCATGGACGCTCGCAGGCAAGGATAGATCCCATCGCAGACAGACACCGCGATCACGTAGCTGCGTTCCTTGGAAATCGAGGTATCTTGAGGTCGTTGCAGGGCGCTTCACCCGGCGACACTTCCCCCACACCAGGCGACACCGCGGAACAAGTTTTCACTTTCCGGTCGTCGGCCCCGCCTCGCGCAGTGCCGGTGATCCCCCCCCGGAAAGTGATCCTCGCCTCCCTGGCTCTGGATAGCCTTCGCCCCGAGGGCGGCACTTCAGACGATCTTCCGCTCGTAGTTCCTCCCTTCAGGGGCTCTTCGTTACGAATTTCCGGTTTCGAATTTCGTGCAATCCTCCCCCAAGCATCTGCGACGGCTCCTCCACACCTCGAAGACACGTCGCCACCTCGGGGCTGTGTCAGATGGCGCGGATTCAGTGTCCCTGTTGCATCTTCTCAGCGCAGTCGGTTTCTCGAATCCCGTCGTCTGCCATCTCGACCACGGCTTGCGCGGCAAACACTCAAAAGGCGACGCCAGATGCTTCCTGCGGACTGTGAGGTATCCGAACGGCACCTGCCTCTACTACCTGCGTCGTACGTCAATCTCCTCATCGTGAATGGCGGAGTGCTGGTCCCAGCACCAACCGGGCTGATGGCGAATGGCCTGACAAAGGTTCGCCCCGATCCGCGTTCTCTCAGGCTGATGCGACTGCTCCAATTTCTGGCCCTCCTGTGCCTTTCCGCGACCGCCATCGCCGCGCCTCCCGGTGTAACGGTCACCCACAGCCCGGCTTCCAGCCAACTCTACATCGGCTCGCCCTCGATCTGCATCCTGCCGAACGGCGATTACCTCGCCTCGCACGATCTTTTCGGCCCGAAGAGCAATGAGCGGGGCACTGCCATCGGTCTCATCTTCCGATCCCAGGATCAAGGGGCCTCTTGGAAGCAGATTGCCGAGTTGAATGGATTCTTCTGGCAGAACCTCTTCGTGTTTCGCGGCGCGGTCCATGCGATGGGCACCGACAAGCAGCATGGCCGACTCGTCATCCGACGCTCGACTGACGGAGGTGAACATTGGACGGAACCCACGGACGCCGCTCATGGCCTGCTCGCCGAGGGCGAATGGCACACCGCGCCGGTGCCAATGGTGGAGCATGACGGTCGGCTCTGGCGCGCAGTCGAGGACGCGATGAACGGCACCAAGTGGGGTGAACGTTACCGGGCGCGCCTGATGTCGATGCCGCTCGACGCCGATCCGCTGAACGCCGCGAGCTGGACGATCTCCAATCCCCTCCCCCGCGATCCCTCATGGCTCGGCGGAGATTTCAGCGCGTGGCTGGAAGGGAACGCCGTGGTCACTCCAGACGGGCACTTGATCAATCTCCTGAGGGTCGACAATTCAAAGCTCCCGGAAAAAGCCGCCATCGTCCGCGCGACCGAGCCCGCCACGATCACCTTCGACCCCGAAAAGGACTTCATCGACTTCCCCGGCGGCGCGAAAAAGTTCTCCGTGCGGAAGGATCCCAAGGGCGACGGCTACTGGTCGCTGGCCTCGATCGTCCCAGCCAACACCGTCCTCCCTCATAAAATCAAACCCGACCGGATTCGAAACACGGTGGCGCTCGTTCATTCGAAGAACCTTCGTGACTGGGAGGTCCGCTGCGTCCTGCTCAGCCACCCCGATGCGGAGAAGCACGGGTTTCAATACCTCGACTGGCAGTTTGATGGAGAAGACCTCATCGCCGTCTGTCGGGTCGCCTGGGACGACGAAGGGGGCGGGGCGCACAGTTATCACGACGCCAATTTCCTCATGTTTCATCGCTGGAAAAGCTTCCGCCAGCTCAGCCACAAGGACGACGTGCCGGCGATCTCTCCCTGAGGCCGCGATCGTGTGAATGCGTTCTTTGAAACTCAGGATAGCTCGAATCTGTTGCGCGGCTTCCTGCTGTCGCAACGCCTCCCCTCTCTCCATGATCTGGCACAAAGCCAGTTCTATGGGAGTGTTGGCATTTTTTCGGTCTTCGGACCTGCTCGCGCAATCCCGGAGATGCCCCGAAGTGATTGTCGCCGCTCTGGAACTGGATAGCCTTTGCCCCCTAAGGCGGCGCTTCGGACACTCTTTCGCTCGTAGTTCCGCCCTTCAGGGGGGTTCTTCAGTTCTTCGTTTCGAATTTCCGATTTCGAATTTCGTGCTTTCCTCCCCCATGCACGTGCCTTGGCTGCTCCACACCTCGAAGACCCGACGCCACCTCGTGGCCGTGTCCGGTGGCGCGGATTCCGTGGCTCTGTTGCATCTTCTCATCGAAGCCGGCTTTTCCAAGCTCGTCGTCTGTCATCTCGACCATGACCTGCGCGGCAAACACTCGACGGGCGACGCCAGATTCGTGGCCTCGCTCGCCAAGTCACATCACCTCGCCTGCGAGATCGGTCATGAAAACGTCGCCTCTCTGGCCAAAGATAAAGGCCTCTCGCTGGAAACCGCAGGCCGCGAGGCCAGGCATCGCTTTTTCGCCCACTGCGCCCGACTTCACCGCTGCCCGCGCATCCTGCTGGCCCATCACTCCGACGATCAGGCGGAGACGATGCTCTGGAACCTGCTGCGAGGCTCCCATGGCGCGAAGGCCATGCGCGAGGTTCAGCCGATCGTTGCAGAAGGAAAGAAACTCGAACTCATCCGCCCCCTTCTCGGCCTGCGTCGCCATGACCTTCGCGAGTTCCTCATGTCACGCGGCCTGACCTGGCGGGAAGATGCCAGCAATGCGGAGAACTTCACCGCCCGCAATCGACTCCGCAATGAAGCCCTGCCCCTGCTGGCGGACATTTCAGGGCGCGACATCGTCCCCTCGCTCTGCCGCGCCATCGACTCCGGCGACGATCAAGAAGCGATCACC
>JAIYDT010000558.1 GCA_027487355.1 Verrucomicrobiaceae bacterium | reverse complement strand
GGCGTCGTCGATGCGCTCCGCCGCAATCCCGAGCTTCTCCGCCGCAGCGGTTTTCCACGCGGTGAGGTCCTCCGACTGATCGAGAGGCAGGACAATGTCGACGGTTTCGATGCGGAGCATGAGAAATGACTAATGACTAATGACTAAATCCTAATGACTAAATGAAGACCGCCACTTACGAATCACCATTCACAATTCACGCCTCCTTTGGAAGCGGTTGCTTTTTTCCGGTCTCATCGACGCTGACGAAGGTCACCTGGGTCGAGAAAATCGGCGTTGAAGGGCCTCTTCCGTCGCGCACCTGGACAGCATAGGTCACGCTGGTCCGCCCGGTCCGGCTGCGTTCGCACTGGATTTCCAGGATCGTGCCCTCTCGGACGGAATGATGAAACTCGACCCTGTCCATGCCGACAGTCACGAACTTGCAGGCCGGGAAATCAAGCGAGGCCGCGATCCACGAGGCCTCATCCACCCAGGCCAGGAGGCGTCCCCCGAAGAGGAATCCGAATTGGTTCAGGTCGCCGGGAAGGATGAGCCGGTGGGTTTCCATGATTCACCAGCGGCGGCGTTTCGCATCCCGGTAAAGCAGGGCATCCATCGACGTGCCACCCGCCCCGCTGACGATGAGCACGAGCATCGGGACGAGGTAAAGCAAGGCGGGCTCTTTCGAGAATGCGGGCGGCTCGGCGAACCATGGCCATTGGCCTCCGACGTCAAAAGCCGCCACGACCATCGCGAATCCGAGAATGAAGGCCGCGAAGCGAGTGCCCAGACCAAGGATGATCAGACCTGCGCAGAGCAACTCCGCCACGATCGTGGCAATCAGGCTGACCGGCTGAATCATGAGGGAAAACGGCCACATCGAGCTGACGGGGAAATTGTCCTTTTTGTCCGCATAGGCTTGGAGCTTGGGGATGCCGTGGCCGATGAGCATCATTGAACCGATTCCCAGACGAAGCATCAGAAGGCCGATCGAGGCAGGCAGATCACGGGTGCCGCAATCGAAGAGGATTTTTTTCATGTCGGCGAAGTGGGAGAAGTCTTGCGCTGGATGACGATGCGCTTGAGCCGGTCATCGCCCTCGGGCGAGTGGGACTCGATGCCGGGCTCGTTCAGGAGCGCATTGTAAACCAGACGGCGATAGTAGGCATTGAGCGGACGCATCCGGAAGGGATTTCCGGTGGCCCGCACACGTTCGGCGATGCCCTGAACCTCGGTGGCCAGCTTGTGCTCGTGCATCGCCCGGAAATGCTCGCAGTCCACCTTGATCCGCTCGGCTTTCGGCAGATGGCGGCGCAGGATGCGGTTGACGAGATACTGGAGATCATCGAGGCGGTCACCGTCCTTCCCGATCAGCAGCTCCGACTCGTTGGTCATCACCTGGATGGCCTGGCCGTCGTCGGTCTGCTGGATTTCGAGCGTCGCGGTAAACCCGAGATGCCCCAGCATCGTATCGAGGATCTTTTTCGCTGATTCCGCCGCAGTCATGGGCTCAATCTAACCAACCGACCGGAAAGCACGAAATTCTAAATTTGAAATTCGAAAGGAAAATCACGCCGGTGTTCCGAGCTTTTCCAACCAGGAGGAAACGGTCTCCGCGATCTCCGCCAGACGGGCCTTCTCCGCTTCGGTGAAATCATGCGGCTCCATCATGCCCACACCCAGCGTCCCAACCACGCGGCTGCCATCCTTGGAAAACACCGGCACGGCCAGCGATCCGGAGACGCCGGTCTGTCGGGCATCCGGGCGGGCCACTCCGCCGAGGTCCTGCTGGAGGTTGCAGAGTTCCACCGGCTCACGGGTGGCGGCGGCAGCCCCGGCGATGCCCTTGCCGAAAGGGATCGTCGTGATCTTGTCGAGCAGGAACGCAGGCACTCCGACCTGGGCGACCAGCTTGAGGGTCTCGCCCGAGGACTCGGTGGCGTGAAGCGTGCCGGTCTGGCAGTTGAATTCGGAAAGGATGCCATTGAGCCAAGCCCGCCAGTCAGTGAGTTCCATGCGCATGGGGAAACCGTAACCGCCGGAGCCGCCGATGCAACCTGCCAGCGACGCGGAAAGAAGCGAGGCGCAGCCATCCGCAAGATCCGCCGACTTCATCCCCCAAAATCGTTCTTCACCCGGTCGCTCCGCCGCGCTTAGCCTCACCCATCTTGAGCACCTACGGAACCCTGCCCGACGGCCGCGAGGCCCGACTTTTCACCCTCGAAAACCCCAACGGCCTGCGTGTCACCCTGACCGACTGGGGCGCCACCCTCGTTTCCGTGGAAGCTCCGGACCGCGAGGGAAATCTGGCCGACATCACCATCGGCTGCGACAGCCTCGAAGGCTGGATGGGAAATCCCTTTTACCTCGGGGCCACCGTGGGACGCTTTGGAAACCGCATCCGCGATGGAAGATTCACGCTTGATGGCCGCCAGCATCAGCTCGCCACCAACAACGCTCCCGGCGGCATTCCCTGCCACCTGCATGGGGGCGTCAACGGCTTCGACAAGGTCCTCTGGAACGCCTCGCAGGAAGGAAACTCGATCGCCTTCGACTACCTTTCGGCCGATGGGGAAGAAGGCTATCCGGGTGCCCTCAAGGTCCGCGTCACCTACACCCTGAACGATAACAACGAGCTGACATGGGAAGCGGAGGCCACCACCGACGCGCCCACCATCGTCAATCTCGTCCACCACAGCTACTGGAACCTGAGCGGCGATCCGACCCGGACGATTCTCGACCATTTGATGCAGTTGGAGGCCGATTCCTTTCTCCCGACCGACAGCGGCATGATCCCAACCGGGGAAATCGCTCCGGTGGCTGGCACGCCGATGGATTTCAAGAGCCCGACCGTGATCGGCGACCGCATCGACGCCGACTTCGAGGCGCTGAAATTCGCCGCCGGATACGACCATTGCTGGGTCGTCCGAGGGGAGGTCGGCACGCTGCGTCCCGCCGCACGGGTGGAGTGCCCGGAAAGTGGTCGCGTGCTGGAGGTTTTCACCGACCAGCCAGGCATCCAGTTTTACGCGGGAAACTTCATGGACGGCAGCTACCCCGGCAAGGGCGGCGTCCCCTGTCTCCGCCGCAGCGGGCTCTGCCTCGAGAGCCAGGCTTTTCCGGATTCACCCAACCAGCCGACCTTTCCAAACTGCGTGCTGCGTCCCGGAGAAACCTACCGACACACGCTCGTGCATCGCTTCTCGGTGGCCTGAGTCCGCTGAAAGCCTGACTGAAGACTCACCGGATCGATCAGGGCGGGATAGTTTTCCGAGGAGTCGCTGAGTCAGAGGGAGGTCACAGAGCCGTAAGTTTTCATCTTCTCCGCGGCCCTCTGTGTTGGCTCCGTGTCTCTGCGGTGGCCATGCGCTGACGATCAGCAGTGAAGAATTAGTTCTCCAGGCCGCCCCAGAACTGAACTACCTCACCCCCGTGAACTTGAGATCGCGCAGCCATTCATCGAGGCGCTCGATCCAGGCGTGAACCGGAGCGAACTTCCCATCGCGGAGACCGAAGCCATGGCCGCCGCTCGAGTAAAGGTGCAGCTCCACCGGCACGGCGGCGCGCTTGAATTTCAAATACACCGGAAGCAGGCCTTCCGAGATATCCTCGCGATCATTGGCGGAGGCTGCCAAAAAGGCGGGTGGGGATTCCTTGATGGGCTCAATCCGTTGGCTGCGGCCGGGATAGATGAGCGCCTGGAAATCCGGGCGACTGCTGACCTTTTCAAGCGGATCAGTCGCGTCCGCCTTCCCTGAATCAAAGCGCGTGGAGGCAATCGCGCAAACTTCACCACCCGCCGAGAAACCCATGACTCCGATGGCATTCGGGCGGAGACCGAACTCCGCTGCATGGCTGCGGACATATCGGATGGCCCGGCTCATGTCGGCCACGGCGTGATCATCGACGGTGTAAGTGGAGCCGGGTCCCTTCGCGAGCCGGTATTTCAGCACGAAGGCTGCGGTTCCATGATCGGCCAGCCATTTCGCTGGATTGAAACCCTCGTGGGTCATGCAAAGCACCGAGTGCCCGCCGCCCGGAGCGACGATGACGGCGGCTCCGTTGCCTCTCCCGCCGGCGGGGAGAAAGGGCGTAAGGGTGGGCTTGTTGACGTTGTTGACGCGCACTTCTCCACCGGCATCCGTGGTGACGACTTCCGCGGTCTCCTTGCCTTCGGAGCCGGGGGCACCATTCGGCCAGAGAAGGATTTCCTTCGCAGGCTCGGCGTGGAGGCTAGCGGCGAGAAGAAAGAACGAGGTGAGGTGAGCTTTCATGGGAAAAGACTTGGAGCGAGACGCTCCAGAGACGGACTGGAGCAGGATGCTCCAGCCACGCTGTTAGACACCTGAAAGCCGCCCGGTGCTGTCGCCGAAGCGGTCAAGAGAAGGCACTCCCATGTGATCGAGCATGCTCAGATAGAGGTTGCTCATCGGGGTGGATGAGGTCTGAAGATGCTGCCCAGCCTGAAGGCGGCCGCCGCCATTTCCTGCCAAGACCACCGGCAGTTCCGTGTGGGTGTGGCGGTTGCCGTCGGAGTTTCCACAACCGTAAACGATCATGGAGTTGTGGAGGATCGAGTTGCCGTCGAGGTCCTTCTTTGACTCGAGCCGATTGAGGAAACCGGCGAACTGCGTGGCGTAGAAGCGGTCAATCAACTCGACCTTGCGGATCATGTCCGGATCATCGCGGTGGTGGGAAAGCGAGTGATGTCCCTCGGCGACGCCGATCTCGGGAAACACTCGGTTGCTGCCATCGTGAGCCAGAAGCATTGTCGCGACACGTGTGGAGTCGGTCTCGAAGGCCAGGGCCATCATCTCGTACATCAGCTTGATGTATTCATCGTAGGCGGCCGGGATGCCCTCGGGGGCGGCGATCTTCGGGTCGGGCACCTTTGAGAAACGTTCAGCCGTGACGATCTGCTGCTCGATCTCGCGGACACCTGTTAGATACTCTTCCAGCTTGTCCTTGTCGCGGTGGGTCAGGCCCTTCTGCACGGCCTTGGCGTCGTCCATGACGAAGTCGAGGATCGACCGCTGCTGCTCGCGCCGCTGGGCGAGGGTGGCTGCACGCTGGCCGGCCGGGCCGCTGCCGAAGAGTCGCTCGAAGACGAGACGCGGATTGGATTCCGGAGACAGCGGCGAGGTGGGCGAGCGCCAGGCGAGGTTCGCCTCGTAGGCACAGGAATAGCCGGAATCGCAGCCACCGGATTTCCGATGGGGGTCACAGGAAAGTTCGAGCGAGGCGAAGCGGGTCGAGCGACCGATGTGCTGGGCGGCGATCTGATCCACCGAGACCCCGGCGAAGATGTCACTGCCAGCGGTCTTTTTCACGCGGACTCCGGTCAGGAACGTGCCGTTGGCGCGGGCATGGTCCCCTGCCCCGTCCGCGCCCGCCTCGGCGTTGCGGTGCTCGAGGCCGGAGATGACCTGGACGCGGTGCTTCAGGGCTTCGAGCGGAGAAAGCGTTTGGCCGAACTGAAAATTCCGACCGCTGCCGGTGGGGTTCCATTTGTCCTGGATGGCACCATTCGGAAAATAGAGGAAGGCCATCCGCAGTGGCGCGCCCGTGGCGGTGGTCGCGAGTGCCGGAGCGCCTGCCGACGCCGCCATCGCACGCGGCAGGAAGGCCTCGAACGCGGGCAGGGCAAGACAGGCTCCGAGACCACGGAGGAATCCGCGGCGGTGGGTGGTCGGCAGGTTCATGGCGTTTCGCGGTGACGTTTTTGAAAAGCGGGTGAATCGATGATTCCGAGAAGCAGGGTGGAGAACTTTCCGCCGGTCCGCTCCAGGTCAGCGACGATCTGATCGACCGTCTGAATGTCGCAGGGCTGGGGGCCGCGACCGAGGGCATAGGTCATGAGTTTTTCCGTCAGGCAGCGGTAGTAATCTTCCCGACGCGATGTAACAAGGAGGCGCTTCAGTTCACGGACGTCGGCAAAGGACTCACCGGTGATGAGCTTTCCAGCGACGGAGGGGATGGGCTGTCCCGCTTCCTTGTCTCGCCACAGTCCCATGGCGTTGAAGTTTTCCAGCGCCAGTCCGAGCGGGTCCATGCGGTCGTGGCAGGACGAGCACATCGGCTTTTCGCGGTGCATCGCCAGGGCCTCACGCAGGCTGAGATCGCGGCCATCGTGGCCCTTCGCCGAGACCTCCAGCGAAGGAATGTTCGGAGGTGCCGGCGGAGGCGGCGTGCCTAGGAGGTTGTCGAGGATGAAAAGCCCGCGCTTCACCGGCGAAGTGCGGGTGGCATTTGAGGTGACGGCCAGCACGGTTCCCATCGTCAACACGCCGCCGCGAGGGTTGTCGGGTGGGAGCTTGACCAGGCGCATTTCATTGCCCCGGACATCGGGCACGCCGTAGTGCTCGGCGAGCGCCTCGTTGAGGAAGGTTTCGTTGGTCTCGATGAGTTCAAGCACGCTCTTGTCGCCCCGCAGCAGGTGCTTGAACCACATCTCGGCCTCGCGACGCATCGCGGTGCGGAGTTCGCCACTGAACTCGATCCGGCGGGTGCCGAACTGCTTGCGGAACTCCGCGAGTTCATTGCGCAGGGCGGCGACTTTGGCCTCATCGTGGGCCTTTTCCGCGGCGTCGATCGCCTCATTGAGCTGCTGGCGGCGCTCGAAGCGCTTCCGGATCTCGCTTTCCTGACCGGCATCCCGCGCCTGGACGATGCGGGCGTCGATGCTAACACTCTCCACATCGCGGGTCTGCAACCATTGGCCGGCGAAATTCTTCACGAGCTGGTCCGAACGGGAATCTCCGAGCATCCGCTGCACCTGGGCGTGAAGATTTTTCCGCAACTCACCACGGGCCGCCAGGTCAAGCAGCGCGGCATCCGGCATGGTGGACCAGAGGAAATACGAAAGTCGGCTGGCCAGCGCATACTCATCGAGAAGCGGATGCGCCTTTGGGTCGGGCCCTGGCAGGGTCTCCTCCATCCGGAAAAGAAAGCGCGGCGAGGCCAGCACAGCGGACATCGCACGGGCGATCCCCTTTTCAAAAGTCCCCCCCGGCAGCGCCATCGACTCTCCTGCCAGCACCGCCAACCGTTCAACGGTACGCTCATCGACCGGACGACGGAAGGCGCGGGCCACGAAGCGGCGAAGGATCTCCTTGGCGTAATCGTTCTTGGCAGCGGGATCGGACGGAACGGCATCCCGAGTGAAAAAGCGCTCGTAGTTCGGTGGATGAGCCGCGAACTCCGGCTCCAACGGGCCCTGCAAGGTGTAACCTGCAAACTTCAAGTCGACATTCGGTGGCCCGTCTCCCGGCTTTTCCGCCGGCTTCTTGTCCTTGCCAAGAAGGGGCTCGACCTTCAGGTGCAGCGGATACTCTCCAGCGGCCCACTTGACCTCCACCGAGGGCTCGACCTTCCGGTAGTCGCGCCAGGCCAGATCCTCTTGAAGCACCTGCTTGCCATCCACGGTCCAAGTCGTCTTGGCCTTGCCCGGATCGTAGGCGAAGGAACCATTGACCGAGGCGTTGAGGATGAGCCGGTAGGTTCCGGGCTGCTTGATGGTGACCTTCCCCCAGAGATCGGCCGAATCATAAAGCGAGATCCGCGTTTCCCAGTTCTTGCCGTTCGATCCCTGCCCCCCGAAAGCCTCAGCGCCCACCCGACGCTCGCGGATCACCCGGTTCTGGAGTGGCACGGCCTTGGCGACGATGGTTTCCGCTGCCTGCATGTATTTCTCGAGCAACAGCGGCGAGGTCGTCAGCACATCGCCGATCGTGTCAAAGCCATAGCCGGTATCATCGGCGGGAAATTCCTCATCACTGCGGAAGTCGATGCCCATCAGGTCCTCGATTGTGTTGCGGTATTCCACGCGGTTGAGCCGCCGCAGGGTGACCCTGCCTGGATCGGGGCTCAGCGGATCGAGCTTCAGTGCCCCACGTTTGATCCAATCGACGAGCTTCGCGATCTCCGCAGCCTCCAGTGGGGATTCCTTCGGTGGGGGCATGAGACCCGAGCGCACGTTCTTGAGCACATGCACCCATAAGTCCGATTTTGCCAAAAGCTGCTCAGTGGAATCAGAGGAATCAAAACTGACGCCGCCCTTTTTCGCACCATCGCCGTGGCAGTCGAAGCAGCGCTCCTCCAGGATTGGCAGGATTTCCTTTTCAAATTCGCCCGCAGGGTCCGCCCAAGCGAGTCCGCAGGTCAGGCCGCTCACGAAGGTGAGCAGGCCTTTTGGACTGAAGAGGATGACGGAATGACGGGAAATCATCGGAGCAAAGCGCGGGCTGGTGAGGATAGGTCTGATCAAGGACGCTGCAATGCGCGGACGAGAATTGGCAGATTTTGCCATACTCCGCGGCGCACCGGAATTTTGCGGCAAATGCGCGGAAAATCGTAGCCCTTTCGGGTGAGGGTTGCTCACGGCATGCCCACGGACCCGGCATCCGCCGCCCGCCAGAGATACCATGCCGCCGCCGAGCGGAAGGGCCTGAATCACTCGCCCGCGACCTCCAACTCTGGAGGTGAGCGGATTTTCCCAGGAAAGACCGTCGCTCACAATCGGGTAAGGTTCGCATGACCCTCCGAACTCTTCTCTTCACCCCACTTTTCCTCACCTGCGCACACGCCGAGATCGGGGTCGGAGCGAAGCCCATTCCCGGAGCGATGCTTCTGCTCGATGGCAGCCGCAAGTCGCTCGATGAACACTGGACCTACTGGACCGGCCCGCGTTTCGCCTCATCGTTGCCGATCAAGTGGAAGATCGTCGACGATCCGGTCGATGGAGGAAACGCGGTGATGACCGACGATCCCGCCGCAGCGGGTGGAAAGTATGGCGCGGCTGACATCGTCACCAAGGAGACCTTTCGCGACTTCCGACTCCACGTCGAATTCCTGATCATGAATCCCGGCGGCAACAGCGGCGTCTATCTGCAGAACCGCTACGAAATCCAGGTCCTCGACGGCGATCGCGGCACGCACGGCATGGCGGCCGTGATCAACGAGAAGGCGGCCCCGATGGATGCCTACAACGGCCTTCGGAAATGGAATGCCTACGACATCAACTTCCGCGCCGCCCGCTTCCAGGATGGCAAGCGCATTGCTCCGGCCCAGGTGACGATCTGGTTCAACGGGAAAAAGATCCACACCAACCAGCCGATCCAACAGGTCTGGGGCGGAGCCAATTCCGGAGTCGATGGCGGCAATGACAAGGGCAAGGGCATCACCGACACGCCGCAGGGAATCAAACTCCAATGCGAGGGCCACGATGTCCGCTACCGCAATCTCTGGATCAAGAAGATCGATCTGAAGGATGCCGACACCGACTTCGAAAAGGACCAGTGAGGCCGACACAAGAACACCCGGTCTCCTGTGAAGAGGACCGGGTGTTGGGAAAAGTTCAGTAGGACGGGCTGTTACCAGCCACCGCCGCCGCCGCCACCTTTGTAGCCGCCGCCGCCACCCTTGTAGCCACCGCCGCCGCCGCCACCTTTGTAGCCACCGCCGCCGCCGCCACCTTTGTAGCCGCCACCGCCGCCACCCTTGTAGCCGCCGCCGCCACCACCGCCGCCGTATCCGCCGCCGCCACCTGGACGGGACTCTTTCGGCTCGGAGGCGTTCACGCGAAGCGGACGTCCGTTGAAATCGTAATCGTTGAGGGCTTCAACAGCCGCATTCAACTGGGATTGGTCACCGAGGGTCACGAACGCGAATCCCTTGGATTGTCCGGTCTCGCGATCGGTGATGATTTTGACCCGTTCGACCGGTCCAAAAGCGGCAAAGAGACCGGTAACGTCTCCTTCAGTAGCAGTGTAGGGCAGGTTGCCCACGTAGATATCCATTGTCTTCTATTCTTGTGACGCCATTCATTCCACACTTCCTTTGACCGCGACGTCAGAGATTAAACAAAGCGCGATTGCACAGCTGGAAAACCTGCAATCGACCATGAGGTTGTGCGCAAGCCCTTGATTAGCAAGATTTGTTTTCATTTCGGCAGGCCACGGCAGGCTGCATGCCTTCCAGTCAAAGGGATCCACTGTTGAAAATAGTTTCAAGTTCCGGCAGCAATCCGCCTGGTTCGCATCAAGGATCGACTCGAATCACGCCTTCGCCGACACTTCCGTCCGCTCCCATCGCATGCCTGCATCATCGTCCTCCTCTTCCTCCGCCAGGCCCTGGCTCGTCCGCATCCCCGACGTCTTCGAGGGCATCACCGAGGAAATCCTCGCCGGCTGCAACCTGTCCTCCAGCAAGCTCCTCGGCAGCGGCTACCATCTCATCCACGTCGCCGATTCCTCCATCCTCCGCAACTCCGATGCTGCGATGTTTCTACGCTGGAATCTTCCGATCGAACACAGCTGGCCCTGCAATCCACAGAAGATGGACGGCTTCATCGAAAAAGCGGCCCAGACCCTGTTGAGAAAATTCGGCGACCGACTCCCGCAAACCCTGCTGATCGGCCTGCTCGATCCGAGTTCCAACAATCGCTATTACAAGACCCTCGCCTCAAACCTCCGAGGCCGTGCGCTGCAGATTTTTCCAAGCCTGCCAGTGCCCGCGAACGACGCCGAAGCGCAGGATCCCGACAAGGCAACGCTTTTCTGTGTGATCGGAAAGGAAGGCCTCTTCGCTGGCATGCAGTCGCCAAAGGAATCCAACGGATTTCATCCCGGCGGCACCAAGTTCATCAGCCAGAACTCGCCCGACACCATCAGCCGGGCGGGTGCAAAGATCGCCGAGGCGATTCATTTCCTGAAACTCCACCGGTCACCGCTGCCACCCAACAGCCACTGGCTGGAACTCGGCGCCAGCCCCGGAGGCATGACATCCGAACTGCTCAAACGCGGCCACCGCGTCACCGCCATCGACCGCGCGGCGCTGGATCCGCGACTGAATGGCGAGAAGGGACTGCACTTCTTCCACAGCGATGTCGCGGCCTTCCGTCCGACCGCCGCGATGAAGTTCGACGCGCTTCTCTCTGATCTCAATGGCGATCCCTTGGAGTCACTTCATCAGGTGCTCCGCCTTTCCTCAAATCTAACAGAACGCGGCCTGGTGGTCTTCACCCTCAAGACGGCGGGCGTCAGCAGCTTTGAAGAAGCCATCGCCCTTTATCATCGCGCCGTGGACCTGGCCGCGCGGGCCGATCTCGAACTGATCACGAGAACCCACCTCACCTACAACCGCCAGGAGTTCACGTTGTTCTTCGAGCGCATGGAATGATCTCCTCACGACCCGGGTAATAATCGCATCTGCTTCTTCGCTCACTTCGGGGCAAACGCCTGACCTTTTTCCCGCTGGATCTCGTCGTAGAGCTGTTGGCTGAGCTGCCCGGACCTGGTGGAGAAATCGGCAGCGCTCATCGAGGAACTCTTGCTGACGAGGATGAGGTGCACTCCGGCCGAGCTGCCCGGACCGAGGGTGGAAATGACATAATCCCGGTGGCTTTGCAGGAGTTTTCCTCCCTGAAGATAATACTCCTTCATCCAGTGGGTGCCGTCGGTGAAGACCTCCGGAACGTCGGCGGTGGGAGTCAGCTCGATGCCGCGATACTTCAGACAGATGGCCAGTTTGTGATGTCGTTCAGAGCCCTGGGAATCGTACCAAAGAAGTCCGATCTCGTCGGACTGCCCCGGAAGGGCGACCATCAGGCCGCCAGGGACGGTCTGGACGCTGGCGGTCGCCGGAGGGGTCCAGACTTCCTTTTTACCGGCGAGCAGGGTGGAGGAAAGGAAAGGCAGCAGGAACAGGGAGGCCGCCACCAAGGCCGCAGCCTTGCCGCTTCGCGACCACGGAGTCATGCCAGCAGCAGGTGGGGGCACAGGCTGATCCTCCCCGAATTTCCTCCACATGGCGTAGCCGATCATGGCCCAGACCGCCCACTCGCCGCCGGGCAGAAGGAAAAGAAGCCGATGCGAGGCCAGGGTCACCAGGGCTCCGGGCAGCGAGAACACCCAGCGCGGATCACAGACGAGCGGACAAAGCAGAAGCCAAGGCAGCCAGAACGACTCCATGCCCGCAAAGGCGATGCCGACCGCGCTGATCACCCAAAGACCGAAGCATGCGAGCCGGGCCCGGGAGAAACTTTCCGGCAGGCGGCAGTTCGACAAGCCGAGCACCACGGCGATCGTCAGGGCGGCGCCTTCCGCGCCGTTCGCGTTCGGAGCCAGCAACGCGATGACGGCGGCCACGTGGAGAAGCTCGAAGATGCGCGATGACAGCGAGCGCGTGCTTTTCGGCATCGCCAGCAGCGAGAATGGCACCAGCAGGACGAGCCCGAAAAAGTAGTGGAGCTGCGGGCTTTCCACCGCCGGGTAACGCACCTCGCGGTAAAGCAGGATCATGAAGACCCGCAACACATTCGAGACAGCGGCGGCGGGCACCATCAGCAGGATGCGCAGCCAGTAGCGCCTGCCCATCGGCTCATGCCGGTTCATCCACACGGCCACGGCCAGCAGCAGGATCAGCAGGTTCAGTCCGGCACAATCCGCCGACCAGGGGACCTCCAGGCGACCCACCGTGATGGTGGCGCCGTGGTCCACCGCATTTCCTCCGAAGAGGTTGATGAGACCGATCACCACCGGCCGTGAGAAATAGGCGAATCCATCCTTCGCCACCGAGAATCTCGCCAGAAGCCCCACCACCGCCACCGGCACCAGCCAGCGGAACCGTTCCCATGCCGAAGGTTCCCGGGAGGCATCTGGAGGAGCGGCGTTCATCGGTGTGGACTTGGGTAAAAAAAGGGGTCACCGCTCCCGAATGGAGCGGTGACCCTGACAATCAATCCTGATCAGGCAGGAACTTCAATTCAGGACTTGGACTTCCGGCGCTTGAGGCCCTTGAGGGCGATCACGGAGGCGAATGCCGCCATGACACTCATCGGAGGCGCGGGTGCGGCTGGAGCAGCCGGGGCGAAGGAGAGCATCGAGGCCACACCGGTCTTGGAGTTCACCACATTCACGACGAGGCTGTTGTCCTTGGCGGTGGTCACGCTGGAGACCTTCGAAACGGTCTGCTTGCCGCCGCTCGACTGCACCGCCACGACCGGGGTTCCGGGAAGCTTGCCGTCTTCGACGGGGCTCCAGCCTTCGACGCGGGACGTGTAGTTGTCGGCCTCGAATCCGGAGGTGGTGGTGTTGGTGAAGACGATCTGGTCCCAGGTGGTGTTCGCGTCACCGAAGAAGTTGATGAAGCCGTAGGGCTCGCCGGTGTTCTTGCCCGCGTTGGGGCCGGTGGCGATCGGATTGCCAAAGTAGGACTTCGGCAGCATGCTCATCAGGTTGGCCGTGGTGAAGTCGGCGACCAACTGGCCGCCTTTGTAGAACTTCAGCTGGTTCGCCGCATCTCCGGCCGACCAGTAGAGGCCGAAGTAAGAGCTTGGCTGATTGAGGGTGAGGGTGGACTGCTTGACGACTCCGAGGCCCTCCACCGCGTAGTTGGTTCCAAGCGGGGAAGTCGCGTTCGGGGCACCACCGTAAACGTTCGCCTTGATGACGTTGAGCTGGTCGAAGGTGCCGACGTCCTTCCAGACCACGTTCTTGTTGACACCGATCAGGTTGTCGAAGGTCTGGACGTTCGTTCCGCTGAGCGAGGAGTTGAATGCTCCGACTCCTTCGGACGTCGTGATGAGCATGTTGAAGTCCTGGGTAGTGCTGGCTGCCTGGGACTGGACTGAACCTGCAGCGATTACCAGGGCGGCAGCGAACAGGGACACTGATTTGGTTGTTTTCATCTTTGTTTAGGGGGGAGTTTGTGTTGGTGTAAGGGAGACGAACTTTGTTGGTCTTGCGTTTCGAGATCGCACATCAGTAGCCAGCGACGCCTTATCCCGCAAGGACTTTGGAGTACGCGATAATGTGTATCGAGGTGAGCCTCCGCAGGCTTCCATGCATCGGATCCAGCATGGCATCGCCACAGCCAGGGCACAGGAAAGCCGGGCCAGCCCTGACCACGAAACTGCTGGGCAATAGGCTCCGGATCCGCCAACTTCAGATGATGAGCTTCCTGAACATGACCACGAACAGCCGCGGCATGTTTGTCATCGGCGTGGCGGTGGCGGCATTCGTATTGGCCGGCTTCTCCGCGCTTTATTCGACCGGCAACGAAAAATCGATGGGGACAGGTAAATCCATCGAGGGCCAGATCAAGGAGCAGGCAAAGGAGGTCTCACTCAACCGCGACACCATCCGCGAGCGCACCCGGCAACTGGACGACGCGGAAAAAAGACGCTCGACCGCCCGCGAGGCCGAAAACCTGACGACCTTGGTTCAGACCAACCGCAACCGGATTCAAGGGCTTGAGAAGCAGGTTCCGGCCCTTCGACAGGCCATTTCAGACCTTGAAAGGACCCTGGAAGAGGAGAAGCAGCGCTATCGGACCCAACTGCTGTCCAATCCTGCCACCAATGCCTTTCCGGAACTCAGGACCCTTTCCGGAAAGACGTATCGAGATGCCCATCTTTCCTCCATCGATGGAGCGTCGATTACCTTTTCCCATCAGGACGGATCCAGCCGGGTCCTCCTGAAGGACCTGCCTGCGGAAATCAGAAACCGCTTTCCGTGAGGCGGATCACCAGATCTTCACGCGATCCTCGGGCTTCACGTAGAGCTTGTCTCCGGGCTTCACGTTGAAGGCCTCATACCAGGCGTCGATGTTGCGGACGACGCCGTTGACCCGGGCCACCGCAGGGGAGTGCGGATCGGTGTGGATCTGCTTCTTGAGCGCCTCCTCACGCATCTTCTGACGCCAAACCTGCGCCCAGCCGAGAAAGACCCGCTGGTCGCCGGTGGTGCCGTCGATCACCGGTGCAGGCTGTCCCTTCAGCGAGGCGCGATAGGCGTCGAGCGCGAGATTGAGCCCGCCCATGTCGCCGATGTTCTCGCCCATGGTCAGCTTGCCGTTGATCTTCTCGCCCGGCAGGACCTCGATGGTTTCATACTGCGCGCCAAGACGCTCGGCCCGCTGGTCGAATTGCTTTCCATCCTCGGCGGTCCACCAGTCCTTGAGAACTCCGTCGCCGTTGGATTTCCTGCCCTGGTCATCGAAGCCGTGGCTGATCTCGTGACCGATCACCCCACCGATGCCGCCGTAGTTGATCGCTGGGTCGGCTTTCGGATCGAAGAACGGCGGTTGCAGGATGGCGGCGGGAAAGACGATCTCGTTCATCGTCGGGTTGTAGTAGGCATTCACCTTCTGCGGCGGCATGCCCCATTCCTTGCGGTCCACCGGTCCGTCGAGGCGTTCGAGCTCGCGCTTCCAGTTGAAGAGCCCGGAGCGGACGATGTTTCCATAAAGATCATCGGCTTTCACCTCGAGGGCGGAATAGTCGCGGAACTTGTCCGGGTAGCCGATCTTCACCGAGAGCTTGGCGAGCTTTTCCTGGGCGGACTTCTTCGTGGCAGCCCCCATCCAGTCGAGCTTGTCGATGCGCTTGGCGAGGACACCGCGGACGTTGTTGACGAGGTCGAGCATCTGGCGCTTCGACTCCTCGGGGAAATAGCGGGAGACATAGACCTCGCCAACCACCTCGCCGAGCGCGCCGTCAGTGACCGCCACACCGCGCTTCCAGCGGGCCAGCGGTTCCGGCTGGCCGGAGAGGGTCTTGTTGTTGAACTCGAAGCTCGCATCGACGAAAGCTTTCGAAAGGAAGGAAGCCGAGGCATCTGCCACGCCGAGCGCCGTCCAGGCCTTGAGGGTCTCCATCGGGGTTTCGGCGAAAATGGCGGCTTTCTTTGGAAAGGCGGTGTTGTCGCTGACGATGACCTTGGCGACCTTTCCCAGCACGCGTGCCTCAAGCATCCGCTTGAAGTCATACCCTGGGGCGTAGGCGACCAGTTCGTCCGGCGTCATCAGGTTGTAGGTCTTGTCGCGATTGCGACGCTCGGCGCGTTCCCAGCTCGCCTCGGCCAGGCGGGTTTCGAAGGCGAGGATGTCCTTGGCGCTCTTTTCCGGCTCCGGCCACTCGATCAGACTGAGCAGCTTGACGACGTAGGCCTCATACTTGGTCCTGATCTCGGCGAAGCTTGGCTTGAGGTAGTAGTCCCGGTCCGGAAGCGAGAGGCCGCCCGAGCTCACATAGACCGCATAGCTCGTCGGGTTCTTCGCATCCGGGCTGATCCCGGCTCCGAACATGCCGCCGCGCATTCCTCCGGGAGTGGCCATGAAAGTGATCAGCTCGTCACGAGTGGTCGCGGCCTTGATTTTCGCGAGATCGGCCTGGATCGGCTGCGTGCCGAGTTTTTCCACCCGGGCCTCATCGAGATAGGCGGCGTAGTAGGCTCCGATCTTCGCGGTCGATTCAGTCGGAGATTTCACCGCCTCCTCGAGGATGCCTCGCACCCTGGCCTCGGAAAGGATCGCGAGGGCGTCGAAGTTTCCGAATCGCACGCGGTCGGCCGGGATCGTGGTCCGCTCGACGAAGCCGCCATTGGCATAGGCGTAGAAATCGTCACCGGGCTTCACCGTTTCATTTCGACCGGAAAGATCAAATCCCCAGGTGCCGAAACGGGGAGCCTCCGTGGAAGGATCCGTCGGACTGCTGATGCCGGATGAGAGGGAAAGAACCGAAAGGCTGGCGACGAGATAAAGGGGCTTGGTCATGATGGAGCGGTTCTGGAAAAATGAAATCGAAGAGGACCGGGCAACTTCTGTCCCGGAACCCAGCGCGATTCAAGCGTTCTGGTCCGCACGATTTGTCTCCATCTGCGGCCATCCCCTCCACGCGGGGTTTCTCAACTCTGATTCGTGTCCATTTGTGCCCATTCGTGGTAAGACCTCTCCTTTCCCCCGGCCACCAAATCCTCGACAAGTCACCGGGCTCCGATTCGTATCGACCCCATGACCGTCAAAACCCTGATTCTCTCGCTCCTCCTCCCCTGCTCGGCATTCGCCGGTGAGGAGTCCCTCATCAACGGCAAGGACTTCACCGGATGGACCACCGCCGCCGGCAAGGCCCCGACCGAGGGCTGGGTGGTCGAGGACGGAGCCCT
>JAIYDT010000253.1 GCA_027487355.1 Verrucomicrobiaceae bacterium | reverse complement strand
GGTCGCCGGATGCCTCTGAGCAACTCAAGCCGCTCGCCTCCGACGTCTCGCCCAATGTCCCCTGGCAATGGCGCGATCCCCTCCCCTCTCTCTGGTTTTCCAAGGAAATCGGCATCGAGTTGGAAAAGCGGCTCGGTCTCGAAGGGGAGAGCGGAGCGGTCTGCCGAACTGTCGATCACGCGATGCAGGAAATCACCCGTCATCTCGAATCCGGCCAGGCCCTCGTCAAGGCCGTGCACGCCTGCGCCGGCCGCGGGCACCTGCGGGTGAACCACGAGAGCAAGGACGCCGATACCCGCTTGTGGCTCGAACGCACTCTCGCCTCGCATCATGCGGTCGTCGTTGAACCCTGGCTCGAACGCGTCGCCGATTTCTCCGCGCTGTATGAAATGGACGCCGCCGGGAATGCGAACCTGATCGGCCTCACCGTCATGGAGAACGATGCCGCCGGCCGCTTCCTCGGAAATCGAGTCGGCCCGAAGTGGGGTTCGCTGCTGGTGCCGGAGGTCGCTGCCTTTCTGTTCAAGCAGGGCATCCTCGACTTCGTCGAAAGCCGTGTGCCAGCTGCTCTAACAACTCTTCTGCCCGGTTACATCGGGCCTATCGGCCTCGACCTGATGGTCCACCGTCGCCCCGATGGCGGCCTCGCGCTCAAGCATGTCGTCGAGCTCAACGTCCGCCTGACGATGGGACGGATCGCGCTTGAGCTCTTGAAAAAATCCACCCCGCAGCGCAGCGGGCGTTTCCGGATTCATCGAATGGACAAACTGTCAAAGGCGGAGATTGAGTCGCTTCAGACGGGCACGACGGAAGGTGGCACGATCACTCTTAATGATCCAAAAGCTGCGAGGGCGTTTCTTGCCGTGTGGGAGATCATTTAGAGAGCGGGCTTTGTGATTATTCCGCAACAGGCATCTGTGGAACTGCTGCTGTTGGAATCCTAAAAGCACTACTTGATTGAAAGGCGCAGGAGAATCATGCCCAGTTTGACCAAGAAGGCCACGATCAGTAAGACGGCAAGTGCGACAGCACAGATTGCCTGTTGATCCCTATCTCCAAAGATGATCCCCATCGACAAAATCGCCACAAGCCCCAACGCCAGCGCCCAACGGGCATAGCATTTCAGATCCGCCCTAAGCCCACGGAGTTCTACCAAAACTTCATTCTGATCCATGCATCGCAGGTTCTTTGATCTGATCGGGATTTCAACCTAAATGACTTCTGCTTCTCGGAGTCTGGAAGTCAGGGCATGATCACTTCTCCACCACCGGAGCCGTTTGCTCCGCCGTGGCACTCCCACCCGGCAACTCCAGCAGCCGGATCTTGCGGAAATGGATCTCAGAGCCTTCCGATTCGAGGCAGAGATAGCCCTTCCTGATACTGGCATCCCGCATACCGTTCACGAACTTGCCGTTGATTGAAAGCTTGATCACTCCATCCACGCAAACGACGACATAAGTGTTCCACTCACCCTTCCCCTTGCAACGCATCTCACTCGACATGCTGCGCTCGCCGCGCGGGTGATCGGGCGTGGCAGTCAGGCCGTTGGCTCCGAAAAGTTCGCCGGACACGAAGCCCGGATGACGGGGCTGGCCATCGGCTTCCGGGTTCAACTTCGGCCACTCGAGCTCCAGCATCTGAACCTCCATGCCTTTCGGCAAAGGGCCGGTGGCCGGTGGTTTCCCATCGCTCCAGACAAAGACGCCTGAGTTTCCTCCAGCCTGCATGTGCCGCCACTCGACCTCGAGGATGAAGTTTTCATACTGCCGCTCCGAACGCATCACGCCGACCGGCTTGCCACTGCACACCAGCAGTCCGTCCTTCACGCTCCAGGTCTGTGGACTGGTGTTCACATCCACCCAGCCGGAAAGGTCGCGGCCATTGAAGAGTTCACGAAAGACCGGGCTCTCCTCGGCTGACGCGAGAGTGCAGATCAACCCCGTGACGAAAAGGGAGGCAAGAATGTTCAGCATGCGTGTGAGAAGATCGTCGTCTATAAGCAGAACCTCGCCGGATTCTTTCGCTCGATCCAACGACAAGCCCTATGAGAAACACTCGGAACGGATGGACGCCGCGGCTTTCCCAGGAAGAGGAAGAGACATTGACGATTGTTGATTTTTGAATGGAAGACATCGGGCGTCTCCATCTGCCGCGCTTGTACTGCTCTCAAGGATGGCATTTCGCCCTTCAATCTTCGCTGTTCGTAGTCCCTCCCTTCAGGGGGCTCTTCCTCGAAGAGAGTGGCCAGTGGTCAGGATCCAGGGGCCAGCCAGAGGTCCTTGATTCGAAAACCGTTGCCCCAATCCCCGATCCCCGATCCCCGATCCCCAATTCCTCCTGATATCAGCCCCGGCAGAACGCCAGGGCGGACCGCCCCCCGAAGGCCCTGATATCAACACCCTGACCCAAGAAAATCGTTGTAAAATCAAGGATTCCAGCCATCCTGAGCCTCAAGTGGGCTTGAGGCGATATCAAGCAGCTAGATCCTACGAATAAATCCTGTTCGGCAATAATTATGAAATTCCTGACGCAGTTGCTCATGGTTTTGATTTGTGCGCTATCCCAGCAGAGTTGCTCGTCGCTCAATCTCCAGTCAGTTCGCAGGAATGCGGTAACCAAAGATGCAGAACGGAATATTCTCGGGAGATGGTATATGGTGCATTATCAAAATCGTGATTCCCGAGCAACACGCCCGTCAATCGAATATGAGTTTACGGATGATGGCCGGTTTCAGTATCGAACTTTCGGAACGACCTATCAAGGCAATTGGAAGATATCGGGCACTCAACTGCACCAAGTTTGGATGGGGTTTGAGGGCTTGGAGGGCAAAACAATCAAGAGTGAAATTTTCATTCTTTCAAAGAGCCGCTTGGACCTTGAGAACCTGAAGAAGGGGCGTGACGCTTTTTATCGTAATCCCAAGACGAAAGACATTCCGGTCGACTACTAGCAATGAAACCTCCAAAGCCGAACACGTCGTGGGTGGCAACGGCGAACATGCTCCCTCGTTCGCTTTGCTCTGTGAGTCCTGCGCCGCCGTGCCACCACATTTAACGTTCGGCAATGATATTTCGCATATGGAACTGGCAACGACGTGCATCTCGGATGCGGAAGTATCGTTCCTCAAAAGAACTTTTCGCCAAAGAAGGGCCTCCCCATCACAAAGTCGATATGGATCATCGCGAGATTTGGCATTACCCATTGGGCATCCACAGCGGTCGGACCTATAGTATCCACGTCTGTGTTTCGAGTGAATCCATTAGCCACGCGTATGTGGTCGGTGAGCCATCCGTCCAAGAATGCCCGTAAAGAAGCCGAAGACGGCGTGGGTGGCGACGTCGGATAGCGTCCTGCTTTGAGTTCGAGCTTCCCTCCCTGACGAGCAGGGGCTAGACGTTGTCCAAACCGATCAGGTCCCGATGAAGCGAAAGATCCTTTCTGTCATTGCTGTCATGATGATCGCGGCCGTTGGTGTCTCGATCTACAACCATGGGAGTCGGGAGCGTCAGTTTCTGGAACGCGCGTTCGTCCAATTGAGCCTCGGACACGGTTCCGAGCCAGTGTCAGTGATTGGTCTGAAGTCTGGTGAAACGGCTGCAGTGATTCTCGAACATGATTGCTGCAGCGGGGCCGGGTTCGACGCCGTTGCGGTCCGAACCTCGGACGGACAGGAGTTTTACGCGACGAAGAATTACTGCGGCATTGAAGGATTCTATGGGTCGCTGGAAGAAGATGCCGCCAGGGACCTGCCACATTTCATCGCCTTCCTGAACACCCAAGGATATCAGAGGAGATGAGAAGCGGATCAAGCCTCCTCATCACAAGCGCTGCCCGTCTTCCTGACTCGATGATTCTCCATGACTGCAACGTCAAGCCCATGATCGGCGTGCGTTCTTGTGGTTAGGGCTCCATTCGCGCAGTATTGGCTCACAACATGAAGATCTGCATTTGGCGGTACGAAGACAATACTCGGAACTATCCAGGGTATCACCTGAGCGCTGATGCCGAGGGTTGCCGCGCTCTGCGGGAACGACTTGGTCAGATTCGTGATTGCGAAACGTTCACCCTTACCGCTCCCGATACGGCTGTCCTTTCGGTTCCGAACAACCAAGGGGGACGAGCCAGATGCTTTGCAGGTCGGAAGCTCCAGGTTCATACCGCCTCTTCTCTGGCGCCAAACACTTTTCGATGGGAGGAACAGGATACGACGTTTATTCTTACATGCTCTCGGGAGCAGATCTCCCGACTTCTCGCGGGAGTGGCGGATATTGAGAAGGGCGGATATTGAGAAGGGCGGAGGTGACTACAGGATGAGAGGTGACGACGACCAGGCCTTATGGTTCTGGTGGCAATCATCGTCATCGGACACCAATGATGAAGAGTTGAATGGGTCCGCGCGTCCATGTCAGCCGCGCTCCCATTGACGTTCCACTTTCTAATGTTGCCTCCCGGCATTCCGTCGTCAGACAGCCTCTGAAGACGGAGTTGAAGATGGGGTTCAAACGACTTCGGGTGGTTCTCAGGGAGCGGGGATAAGGCCGGGGATGTTCCATTCAACGACGGGCAACCCTTCTGTTTGCATTCGGGCTTCCATTCCCGCCGCAGATGATCTAGTGTAGTCCGTCTTACAAATTGACTCTTATCGAGAATTTGCTATGTTTCTGGTATGAGAGTCGCGCCGGAGGTGAAACTATCTGAGAGTGAGCGCGCCAAGCTTCTGCGCATGAGC
>JAIYDT010000582.1 GCA_027487355.1 Verrucomicrobiaceae bacterium | reverse complement strand
CCCCAGGTCCAGCGGGTGTAGTTTGAGTAATGATCGGGATCGTGCTCGCCGCCAAGATCCGCATGATGCTCCAGGTGCAGCACCCGATAGGCGGAATAATTCTGCCACACCGGCCAGGCGCAGAGCGCTCCGAGGACAGCATTGAGGGTCTTGTTGCGCGAAAGCGTGCCGTGCACCGCCTCGTGGGTGAACAGGCTGATCCCATGAAGCGAGGCTCCGGCCAGGATCCAACAAGGAACGGAAACCCACCACGAAAACTTCCCGCCAAGCATCACCGCACCCACCGCGCCGATGACATACAACAGGAAAAACGCGGTGAATCTCGCGAGTGACTTGCCGTGCGAGAGCTGATGCAACTTGAGCGAGGCATCGGCTCCCAATCGCGGCTTGTCCGTGGTTCTCATTTCCTTTCCCGGCTGAAATCCTGATAAAGCCGATCAAAGATATACCTCCCGAATTCCAATCCGCCAAGGATGGAGATGTCAGGTCCATCGGTTCCCACCGCGCCCTCCGCAGCTTCGTACAGCTCTGCGGCATGGCGCTTGTCGATTTCCGCATGGAGGCTGTAGTGCACCAGGTCTCCGGCTTTGACCCAACCAAGTTCCACCACCCTGCGCCCAATCAACGCGCTGATGTCCGCGAATGCATATTCGATCATGCCGAGGGCGGCCAAAGCGAAACCTGGAGATTCCGAGCCGCATGCACCCAGCAGCGCGAGATTGAACGCCTGGACCGGAGCATCGGGCTCACTCGCAGCCAGCTCCTCCTCGCTGACTCCCAGGGTGCCAAGGAAACGGGCGAACGTGCGATCATGCGCAAACTGCGGACGGAAGCCCTCTGCCGGATGCTCCTCATCCAGTCCGTGTTCCTCCGATAAATTGTGAACCAGAACCGCCCGGCCGGCCGAAGTCGGAAGCCGTGCGATCAGGGTGGCGAGATTCCTTGAGAAAAATCCGACCGCATAAAAAAACTGCACCTGGGAACGAACGAATTCGTCCCTCGGCATGCTGCCATCTGCCAAGGCCCGGAAATACCTGTTTCCGAGGATCGGGGAGACGGAAAGCAACCCGATCGCAGATGCTTCTGTCTCGGTAACAGCGTGATTGGATGCCACAGTCAAAGGATCGGCAGATGCGGTGGGATGGCAAGGGATCTCCGGGCCCTTTTCCAAGTTACCAAGGCAGCGGGAACGCCCGGTTGAAGGCAAAGACGCGCTCGCGGATGGCGTGGAGCTTGGCGGTGTCGTCCGGAGTGGAGAGCGCTTCGTGGATGAAATCCGCCACGATGGCGATGTCCGCTTCCTTCATGCCGCGGGTGGTGACGGCGGGGGTGCCGATGCGGATGCCGCTGGGCTTCATCGGCGTGCCGGTGTCGAAGGGGATGCCGTTCTTGTTGACGGTGATGCCGGCTTCGTCGAGCGCGTGGGAGGCCTCGGTGCCGTTGAGATTCTTGGTCCGCAGGTCCACCAGCATGACGTGGTTGTCAGTGCCGCCGGAAACGATGCGGAAGCCGTGCTCGGAGAGACGTTTCGCCATCGCCTGGGCGTTCTTCACGACCTGGGCCGAGTAGTCCTTGAACTCCGGCTTCAGTGCCTCGCCGAAACAGATGGCCTTGGCCGCGATGACGTGCATCAACGGGCCGCCCTGGATGCCCGGGAAGACCTGGGCGTCGATCTTTTTCGCGAACTCCTCCTTGCAGAGAATGATCCCGCCTCGCGGTCCACGGAGGGACTTGTGGGTGGTCGAGGTGACGAAGTCGGCATGCGGCACCGGGTTCGGATGCACGCCGGCGGCGACGAGTCCGGCGATGTGCGCCATGTCGACGAACAGGTAGGCGCCGATTTCACGGGCCAGCTTGCCCATGCGCTCGAAATCGATCACGCGCGAGTAAGCGGAGGCCCCGACGGTGATCAGCGCGGGCTTCAGCTCGCGAGCGGTCTTTTCCAGCTGGGCGTAGTCGATATGCTCGTCGTCGGGCGAGACGCCGTAGTGAGTCACGTCGTAGAAGCGACCGGAGAAATTCGCCTTGTGGCCGTGCG
This sequence comes from Verrucomicrobiaceae bacterium, assembly GCA_027487355.1. GTDB lineage: Bacteria > Verrucomicrobiota > Verrucomicrobiia > Verrucomicrobiales > Akkermansiaceae > Luteolibacter. Next base: position 6,616 of record JAIYDT010000582.1, on the reverse strand, counting down.
TGAGGTGGCCGCCATGGGCCAGGTCCATCGTGAAGATCTTGTCGCCCGGCTTCAGCACCGAGAAATAGACCGCCGTGTTCGCCTGCGAGCCGGAGTGCGGCTGGACGTTGGCATGCTCCGCTCCGAAAAGCTCCTTGGCGCGATCAATCGCGAGCTGCTCGACGACATCAACATTTTCACAACCGCCATACCAGCGGCGGCCGGGATAGCCCTCGGCATACTTGTTGGTGAGCAGCGACCCCTGGGCCTCCATCACGGCTGGCGAGGCGAAGTTTTCCGAAGCGATCAGCTCGATGTTGTTCCGCTGGCGACGCTCCTCGGCGAAGATCGCGTCATAAACGGCGGGGTCGGTCTCGGCGATGCGGCTGCCGGAGGACTTACAGACGCGACGCTCGTGGCGACCGCCTTCGAAGGCCGTGGAAATGAAAGCCTCGGCCATCGCGATCGCAGTCGGGACATCCGTCACATTTCCCGAGAGACAGAGCACGTTCGAGTCATTGTGCTGGCGCGTGATCGTCGCCTCGGAAACCGTCCGCACATTGGCCGCGCGGACGTGGTGGTGGCGGTTCGCCGCGATGCACATGCCCACGCCCGAGGTGCAGGCGAGGATTCCGAAATCCTGCGTGCCATCCGAAACGCCGCGCGCCACGAGATTCGCGTAATCCGAGTAATCGACCGACTCCTTGCCATGCGTCCCGTAGTCCGTGACCTCGTGGCCGGCGGCCTTCAAGGCGGCGGCGACGGCTTCCTTCAGTTCAACTCCGCCGTGGTCGGCGCCGAGTGCAATGCGCAGGGTCTTGGTGCTCATGGGATCGCGTGTGCGTTGGATGGAGGCAGGGAAATGAAGGCAGCGACTGAAAAATGCAACGCCGGATGCGCCAGAAAGCGGCAAAAGGCCGACGGGCCGTTCATTTTCTCCCGGAGCCGTAGGACGGATGCCGTTTAACGTGATGAACGGCCAAAATTCGGACTCGATCCTCCATTACCTTGTAGCTGACTCCATAGGGAAAACGCTTTAGCTGAGCCCGCCGTCGCCCCATCGGAGCCAGCGGAAACGCCGTGGGATTGGCAGAGATTAACTTGAGGACCTTTTCCAGTTCCTGGAAAAACTCATTCCCGAGGCCACTCTTCCGCTCATCATACCACTGACAAGCATCCTCGACCTCCTGCCGCACGGTTTGATGAAAGCTCAGCCTCACGAAACCCGACGCGCGTTGAAATGCGACATGAACGCCTCCTCGCTGAGCTCCGATGAAGGGTCCTCGTCCAGCTGCTTCTCGCGCTGATTCAGCAGATCTTCGAGCGCATCTCTTTCCAACTCGACCGCCGGGCCGTCAACAGACTCCCAGAGACCCGTCGCGACCCTGCATCGCTCGATCGGATCGAGCTGCATCGCCGCACTCATGATGGATTCGTAGGTCGCTTTCATCCTCGAGGAATCTTTAGTCGAACCGCTACTTGGATGCAACTCCCATGGCCTTTCTCCATGCGGGTTGGGCTCACGAACTGAGACTTCAGCCCAACAATCTTGCCCCATCCCCCCTAGCCCTGCATCCTCTCCCCGAACTTCCTTCCGATGCCCGACTCCCACTCTTCCAATTCCACCCTGATCCCCACCCTCGGCCGGTGGCAGGTTTTGTTCTATGGCCTCGGCTCGATGCTTGGGGCCGGGATCTATGCCCTCGTCGGCCGGGCGGCGGAGTCTTTGGGAAATGCGGTGTGGCTGGCCTTTCTCGCGGCGATGATCGCGGCGCTTCTTACCGGGCTTTCCTATGCCTGCGTCGGCGGCCGATACGCGAAGGCCGGTGGGGCGGCGTATGTGACCCAGCGGGCTTTGGGGAAACCGGCGATCAGTTACATGGTCGGCCTGGCGGTGATGATGAGCGGCCTGACCTCGATGGCCACCGGTTCGCAAGCGATCGCGGAAAATCTGGAAAAGGCACTCGGTTTCACCCTGCCGATCAAACTAGTGGCCATCGGGCTCGTGTTCCTCGTCGGCTGCGTGATCTTTCGCGGGATGCGGGAGAGCATGTGGCTGAACATTCTTTGCACCGTGATCGAAGCCTCCGGGCTGCTGTTCATCATCTTTGTGGGCGTGAAATACTGGGGCAGCGTGAACTACCTGGAAACGCCCGGTGACTCAGCCGCAGGCGGTGGCATCGGCTCCGGCATCACGCTCGCGCTGGTGCTTCAGGGCGCAGTGCTGATGTTTTTCTCGTTCATCGGCTTCGAGGACATCCTCAATGTCAGCGAGGAAGTGAAGGAACCAAAGAAGGACATCCCCTTCGGCCTGATCGGCGCGATGGTCCTCGCCACCTTGATCTACATGGCCGTGGCGATCACTGCCGTTTCCGTCCTACCGTGGAAAGAGCTCGCTGCGAGCAAGACGCCGCTGATGGAAGTCGCCCATCGCGCGGCTCCTTGGTTCAAGGGCATCGACAGCGTCTATCTCGGCATCACCATTTTCGCCATCGGCAACACCGCCCTGCTCAACTACCTGATGGGCTCGCGCCTGCTCTACGGCATGAGCCGCCAAGGCCTGCTGCCGCGCGCCCTCGGGAAACTACATGCCACCCGGAAAACCCCGCACCTCGCCATCCTCGTGCTTTTCGGCATCGTCTCCGCCCTGATCCTCAGCGGTGGCGTGAAACCCCTGGCCGAGGCCACCGTGCTCCTGCTGCTGATGGTTTTCACGCTGGTGAACATTTCCCTCGTCATCCTGAAACGCCGCCCCAGCGAACCGAGCGATGGCTTCGACGTGCCGCCGCTTGTGCCCATCCTTGGGGCCATCGTCTGCGCCCTGCTCATCGTCGTCCGCGTCCAAGCCGCCTTCACCGATCCCAAGCCCGGCTCCGCCACTGCACCACTCATCGCGCTGGCGATCTTCGCGGTGAGCTTCGTGCTCTATCGACTGATGAAACCCAAGGACGTGGTGATGGCGGAGTGAGGTCCTCTTTCACGCCTCATCGTCCATCTTCGGCAGCAGCAGCGCGAAAAGGGCTGCGGGAATGAACAGGTACGACGCCATGAGAAGCACACCGGCGAAGTCGCCCTGGACCTTGTTGTAAATGCCGAAGAACACCACCCCGGCCGCTGAAAGAATGCGGCCGATGTTGTAGCAGAAGCCCGCGCCGGTGCTCCGCAGCAGCACCGGAAACAGCGGCGGCAAGCACATCGTGAACAAGCCGAAACAACCCTGCATCACCCCGATCACGGCGAACAGCGCATAGGTCGTTGAAAGGCTGTGGCTGCTCGAAAACGTCAGCCACATCACCACGAAGTAGAGCCCGAGCATCAGCGCGATCGCCCGACCGTAGCCGATGAGTTTGGAAAGCCCGCCTGCAAGGTAGTTGCCGATCAGCGAGCCAACCATGATCCACAGCAGGGCCATGACCGTCGCCTGATCCTTGTCGGCCTTCAGCGCACCGACCTCGGGAAGACTGCGGATGTAACTCTGCTGCCAGAACATGAAGGTCCAGTGAGCCGTCAGCGACACCGCACAAATCAGCATGACCCGCAGCGTGATGCCGCAGACCTCGGGACCAAACAGCTCGCGGATTTTCGGAGCGGGTTGATCTTTTCGCGCCTCGGTCCACTCCTCGGTCTCCGGCACGGCCCGACGAATCCAAAGGGTGACGAAAGCCGGCAAGACCCCGACGAGAAAGATCCACTGCGGCGGATGACCTTTCAAAAGCGCACCAGCCAGACAGGCGAGCAGGATGCCGCAATTGACCGCGCTCTGAAGGGTCGCCGCGATCCAGGGACGCCATTTCTTCGGCCAGGTTTCCGAGAGCAACGAGGCACCCACCGCCCATTCCCCGCCGATGCCCAGGGCCGCGAGGAAACGGAAGATGAGAAGGTGCCACCACTCGGTCGAGATGAAGGACAGTCCGGTGAAACAGGCGTAGGTCAGAATGGTGAGGACCAACGCTCGACTCCGGCCTAACAGATCCGCCACGCGACCGAAGAACCCGCCGCCGAGCGCCCAGCCCACGAGGAAGGCAGCCTGGATGATCGAGGCCTTTTGTCCGACTTCCGGATCCGACTCGCCGGTCATCAGCAGCTGCGCCACGAAGGCCGTGGCGACCAGCGTGTAGAGATGCATGTCCAGCCCGTCGAAGAGCCAGCCCAGCCAGGCCGCCACACCGGAGCGGACTTGGTGCGGGGAAAGATCGCGCAGCCGCCGGATTTCCGGGGCGGGAGGAGTGGAGGACGTCATGGGTTGGAAAATCGCCGGGGCTGCGGATCATCTCCATCGCCCGGGATTCATCAAGAACTCAACCGCCCTCCTTCACTTCGGCGGCAGCTTTTCAGCGGGCGGCACCACGGGAGGCATCACCGGCGCTGCTGGCTGCGGTGCCGTGCCCTTGCCGAAAAATCCATCGAGTGCGCCAGACACGCCACCGACGACGTCCGCCGCCTTGTCGATCGCCTGCAGCCCCTTGTCGAGGGTATCGACTCCCTTCTCGATCACTTTGGGAGCCTCATCGATCACTGACTTGGTAAACTTCAGAGCCTTCTCGCCCGTCGCGGGAAGCACATCGAACATCCGCAGGCCCGCCGCCGCGATGAGACGATCTGTTAGATCCTCCTTGGGATCGTCGAGCGTCCCGGTGATGCGCAGCGGCGTCCACAGCAGACCCTTCTCGCCAGAGAGAAACACATCGGTCTCCGCTCCCGGGATATTGGCGAGCGTGCCGGGTGCGAGGCCGAGCCGGAAATTGCCATCCAGTTCGCCATTTTTCCCGACGACCAACAGCCCCTCCAACCGGACCAGTCCTTCAGTCGCCAGGACGAAACGGCTCAGCGTGGTGACCCCGTCCTCCCATTTCCAATCCGTCTGGGCCTCGCTGAGCTGGAGCACGCGGAACCTCCGGGTGTCGGCATAGGCGGCCAGCGAATCCAGCACCGGCAGCGCGGTGAGAACCCCATCCTTCACCACGAGATGACCTTCCAGCCTCGGGCCCTTGCCGTGGCTGACGACGGAAAAGGTGGAGTCCACCTTGCCGGTGAGCCGCTTGGCCCAGTCGGCATTGAGCAGATCGGCGCAAGGCACGTCGCTCATGCTCCCCTGGAGAGCGTAGCTGCCACTTGCCTGGCTCCACTCGCCATCGGCCTGGACCCGACCACTCCCGGCCACCTGTGCGGTGGCGTCCGTGATGAACACCTGTCCGTCCTGATAGCGCAGCTTCACGCGATCCAGCTCGATCGTGGGCACCATTTTCCATGGCAGGCTCACGCGACCGCCGTCGATGGTCGCACGATAGGCGCTCTTCGTTTCCGCCTGCTTGACCTCCACCTGCATGTCGGAAATGGCAGCTTCCCCGTTGTTGGTCAGCGCGCGCACCGACATCGATTGGATCGTCAATCCGTCCAGATCCACCTCGGAAGGCAGCCAGCCGTTTTTCTTCGCCTCGGAGTTCGGCCCCGGAGTCACCGCCACCGGCGGCGGCGTCGCATTGGCCCCGCTGCGCGCGTCGATCGTCGCCTCAATGCGACCCACGTTCGAGCCGCGGACTTCCCAAACGCCGCGCGTCACCCGGCCAAGACCGATCTCCGTGTGGAGCTTTTCAGCGCGGATCGAGCGAACCTGCCCTTCTCCGCTGGCTTCGAACGAGGGCGTATCGACCTGGAGCCCATCCCAGCGGAACGCCGCGAAACTCCCGGAAATCCCAAGCGTGCGGCTGGCTTCCTCGGAAAGGAGCCGCCGGAACCCCTCGCTATGAAGATACTTCCGGACGCCCACGTAGCCAGCCACCAGGACCACAAAAACCCCGATCCCCAATACGCCAACGGCACGACCGAGCCACTTCCGGCTCCTCCCTCCCTGGCGCTTCTTTGCTCGGCGACTGCTCATTGCGGAATTCTAGTGAAACCCCTCTACGCGGCAAGCTCGCGAAAAAGATCGCCGCTCCGCAAATTCGTGGTTTCCCTCGGGCCAGCCTGACCGACCCACCATGCTCGCCTTTTCCACCTGCTGGAACAACAGCCGCCACAGCGATGGTGAACCGATGATCGAGGAAATCGTCAGCCTCGGTTTCACGAACATCGAGCTCTCGCACGGCATGACCATCGCCAAGCTCCCCGGCATCCGCAAAGCCTACGCCCGCGGGCTCTTCACCTGCTCCGGGGTGCACAACTATTTTCCCGCGCCGGTCGAGGTGATGATCGATGCCCCCGACGCCTACGAGTTCACCTCCCACCGCCCCAATGACCGACAGCGCGCGATGGACATGACGTTGAAAACCCTGGAGATCGCCGCCGAGTTCCAGGCCCGCTACCTCGTCCTCCACATGGGTTCCGTGCCGATGAACTCCGCGAAATGGACCAAGCCCCTCACTGCCGGAGTCGGCGCCGCAGGCAGGCTCGGAGCGGAGCACGCGAAGGAGAAGATCGCCTTCGTGAAAGCGCGCGAAAAGATCGCGCCCCTCTATTTCCATCGCGCCATCGAGGCCCTCGGCACCATCGCCGAACGGGCGGCGGAACTCGGCGTGAAGCTCGCGGTCGAATCCCGGTCGCGCTTCGAGGACATGCCCACCGAGCGGGAAATGATCCGGCTCCAGGAACACTTCGCCGACAATCCTGCGGTCGGCTACTGGCATGACTTCGGCCACGT
>JAIYDT010000172.1 GCA_027487355.1 Verrucomicrobiaceae bacterium | reverse complement strand
GGATCACGGGCGAGACCAGCCTTGAGAAGACAGGAACCGGCACCCTGACCCTGACCAGCGCCAACACCTTCAGCGGAGGCACCACCATTTCCGGCGGCACGCTGGCCATCTCGAATTCCGCGGCCCTCGGAACTGGCCCGGTGCTCCTTGCCGGCGGCACCTGGGCGACCGGAGCTCTCACTCCGAACAACCCGATCGTGGTCTCCTCCAACTCCACCATCTCAGGCGGATCAGGAAGCGGGGCCCATGGGATCAAGGCCGTGAGCGGAGCCCATATCCTCACGCTGACCGCCACCAATGTCTTCGATCTTGAAGGCAGCCTCGCGGGCTTTTCGGGAACCATCTTCCTGAACGGCAGCGGCTCGTTTCGCCTGTTCGGCAGCGCGGGCAGCTCGACGGCTGCATTCGATCTTGGAACCCGATCCCTCGGGGCACGGTCGGGATCGGCGTTCTCGCTTGGCTCTCTAACAGGTGCCAGCGGATCATCGCTAGGAGGGGCCAACGGCTACACGTCTGCCGTGACCTACACGATCGGCGGAAACAACCAGTCCACCATTTTCAACGGCATCATCACCAACGGCAACCTGACCACCAGCGCGGGCAACATCACCCACCTCGTGAAATCCGGGACTGGCAGCCTCACCCTGGCTGGAGTCAATACCTACACCGGAAGCACCACTGTTTCGTCGGGCGCGCTGCTCGTCAGTGGTTCCCTTGCGAACACGTCCGTCTCCATTTCAACATCCGGAACACTAGGAGGCACCGGCACCCTGTCAGGAAATGTCGTCTGCAATGGCACCCTGGCTCCGGGTCTTGCAGTCGGCACGCTTTCCTTGAACGCCGGTCTGGTCCTTGCTCCAACGAGCGTCCTGCGCTTTGACCTCGGATCGACTTCCGACCGCGTCGTCGTGAACGGCAATGTCACGCTGGCAGGGACATTGAATGTCTCGGCGGCTCCGGGCTTCGGTCCCGGCACCTACAACCTGATCTCCTATTCGGGCTCGCTCACCGATGAAACCGGGCTCTTGATCGGCACCATGCCCGATGGCTTTGAGGCGACCGTGAACACCTCGGTCGGCGGACAGGTCCAGCTGGTCGTGACCGCCCTCCTCACGCCTTTCGAGGAATGGCAGATCGCCAATTTCGGAAGTGTTTCCAGTCCGAATGCTTCTCCAACGGCCGACCCGGATGGCGATGGCACCAGCAATCTGGCAGAGTTCCGTCTCGGGCTCGATCCCGGGAACGGATCATTGTCCTTCAAGGCCAGCGGCAGGCGGGGACCTGCGGGATTCACCCTCACCTGGCCCGCTGCGGCAGGCCTTGATTTCGAAGTCCAGCGTTCGCTATCTCCAGACTCCACTTGGGTCCCACTGGGCACCGTCAACGGAGTGGGGACCTTTACCGACGTGAATCCTCCGGCGGAAAGGGCATTCTATCGCGTGGTTCTGCTCCCATGATCATGACACTCCGGCACCATCAGTTATTCAGGATCGTTGCGATGGCTCTGGCTGCCTGCTGCTTGCCCGATTTTGCCCTGGCGAATGATCCGGGCGGTGGAGCTGCCGGTGTTGGCGCGAACGTGACGCTGACCACCACCTCGACCACCGCCACGCTTTCCAATGGGGTCATCAACGCGGTCATTGATAAGTCCACCGGTCGGGTCACCTCCTACACGCTCAACGGAATCCAGATGGTCGATCCCTCGAATCCCATCTACTACAGCATGGATGGTGGAACGAACTACGAGCAACCTAGTGGATGTGTCTACAGCCTCGTCAGCAGCAGCACCAGCCACATCGAGATCTCCTGCAAGCGCACCTGGAACGCCACCTCTGGCTACAAGCATGTCTTCGACATCGATCTCCACTACGTGCTCAGACGGGGCGACACCGGGCTCTACGCCTTTGCGATCCTCGATCACCCCTCGACCTATCCCGCCGCAGCCGTCGGGGAATGGCGGATCGTTTGGAAGCTGCCGAGAACCTCGACCACCTTCACCTTCGAGCGTGCCTATGTGGATGCCGCCAGGAATTGGCAGATGGCTTCCTACTTCGACTATCAGCAGTCCCAGCCGACAGGCATCGCCGAAATCGTGAAGCTCACCACCGGCGTTCGTGCCGGGCTCTTGGATGGGAAGTACTCCTACTCCGCCCGATACTCCGAGGTCGGCACCTGGGGACTCGCCAGCAACATTGCCAAGAAAGGCGTGTGGTTCGTCCTGGGCGGGCACGACTACTTCAACGACGGCCCCACCAAGCAGGACCTGACGCTTTCCGAAAGCTACCTTCTGATGCACTTCGGTCGAAACCATTACGCGGGCTCATCCACCAGCGTGGCCGCCGGTGAAAGCTGGAGGAAGCTGTATGGCCCGTTCCTTCTCTACTCCAACTCCACCACCGCCACCTCGAACGCGGGAAACGCCCTTTGGGCCGACGCCAAGGCCCAGGTGGAAGCGGAGAAATCGGCCTGGCCTTACTCGTGGCTGAGCACCTCCGACCATCCGGCCGCAAGCGGGCGGGGGACCGTGACGGGCCAGTTGATCGTCAACGATGTCCTGAAGCCCTCTCTAACAGGTGCCAACGCCCAGATCGGCCTTGCGGCTCCGGAGGCCACCCACGGAAACTGGCAGAATCAGTCGAAGGGCTATCAATACTGGGCGAAAGCCGATGCGAGCGGGAACTTCAGCCTCCCCGCCGTCCGGCCTGGCACCTACACGCTCTACGCCTTTCTCGATGGGGCCGTGGGAGAGTTTTCGAAGACCTCGATCACGGTCACAGCGGGCGGCACCACTGCGTTAGGGGCACTCACCTGGACCATTCCCCGCAGTGGCACGAGCCTCGCCTGGGAGATCGGCGAGCCCGACCGATCCGCAGCGGAATTCAAGCACGGCAACGATTACTTCAAACCGTATCTCTGGGAGGTCTATCCGACCGAGCTACCCAATCCGCTGATCTACAACATCGGCACGAGCAGCCCCGCCACCGATTTCAACTACGTTCATAGTGGCTATCCGACGACCGTGAACGGCACCACGACCTGGGGCGCCTGGAACTGGAAGCTCAACTTCAACCTCTCCGCAGTCCCCTCGGTCGGCAATGCCACCCTCACCGTGGCGGTCGCCAGCTCGAACTACGCCCGGCTTTACCTGACGATCAACGACGATGCATCCGCCTTCACCCGGATCAGCCCCGGCATGAATGGTGGCAATGCCCTCCTCCGTCAGGGCATCCATGCGAAATACTCGTTCGTGACGGTTTCCATCCCGGTCTCGAAGCTCAAGGTCGGAACCAACACCTTCACTTTCAGCCAGAACGTTTCCGACACCAGTTCGCACGTGATGTATGACTACCTCTCGCTGGAACTGCCCGCCTTTCCTCCACCACCGCCGTCGTCCGGTCGCAGCCTTGTCTGGAAAGGCGGATCAAACTCCACCGCCAACACCTGGGACCTCGGAAGCACCAGCTCGTTCTTGCGGTCCGCAAGCCCGACCGCATTCGGCACCGGAGACAGGGTCACGCTCGATGACACCGGCTCGAATGCCACCAGCCTGAACCTCGTTGGCCAGCTTGAGCCGGAGTCCGTCACGATTTCCAACAGCTCGAAGAACTACAGCCTCAGCGGCACTGGATCGCTGACCGGTCAGATGTCGCTGGTGAAATCCGGCAGCGGAACCCTCACGCTTTCGAATGCCAACAGCTTTGCCGGCCCCGTCATCCTCAATGCCGGGAGGATCACCTTCGGCAATGATGGAGCCAATGCCTCCGCCCTTGGCTCGGGGGATGTCACGCTCAACGAAGGCACGCTCGGCATGTCCTCCTCCAGCAACAACGCGACGATTTCCGCACCCTGGGACCTCATTGTCCCGGCAGGAGCCACGGCCACCTTCAACCCTGCCTGGAGATCGTCGCTCACCGGAACACTCACCGGAGCCGGGACGCTGAACTACGTCCTGCCCAGTGGTTCCATCCGCGCCGATCTGCGGGGAAACTGGGCGGGCTTTTCCGGACGGATCAATGCCACCACCGCATCAGGCACCGCCGATTTCCGGATGGCCCTCGACTACAACTGGCCTGGCCTGCCGACCGCCGCCTTGAGCCTCGGACCTGGGATCTCCGCCTACTACTCCGGCATCCTCAACACCGGCAACGGCACCTTCGTTCCCATCGGTGAGCTCTCCGGAACCGCCACCTCCACCCTGCGCGGCGGCCCGACCTCGGGACGACAGTTGACCTATCGCATCGGCGGGCGGGATTCGGATGCCACTTTCGCCGGAACCTTTTCCGAGCAGACCGGTGGACTGACCCATCTGGTGAAAACAGGAGCCGGGATCTGGACCCTTTCCGGCAACTGCGGATTCGCCGGGAGCACCACGATCGAGCAGGGTGGCATCCATCTAACAGGAACGCTTTCCAACAGTCCCTTGGTGAACGTCGGGGAAGGGGCCTCGTTGGAGGTCGATGGAGCGCTGACCAGCCTGTCGCTTCTAACAGAACCCGATTCACGGCTCTCCGGATCGGGAACGATTGCCGCACCTGCCTCCATTTCAGGAAACCTCTCACCTAACGGCACGCTCGCCTTCTCGAACGGTCTCACCCTTGAGGACGGCGCGCTTGTCTCCTTCGATCTCGGCACGATGAAGGACCTTCTCAGTGTCACGGGCGACGTCACGCTCGGCGGAAGCATTGAAGTAAGGGCGGGAGTCGGTTTCGCCCCCGGGATCTATCGCCTGATCAATCACACAGGCTCTCTGATCAACAACGGATTCACCGTGGGACTGATGCCGCCCGGGTTCTCCGCGACGGTCGTAACCACGACTCCCGGAAAGGTGGATCTGGTGGTGACCTCCACACTCGCTCCGTATTCGCAGTGGCAGTACCTGCACTTCGGCGGAACCACTACCAACGCATCGGTGGACGCGGATCCGGATTCGGACGGAACCAGCAATCTAACAGAATTCAGGCTCGGACTCGATCCAAAGAGTGGTGCCTCCTCGTTCAGGGCCGCCGCGACCCGCGGTTCCGGAGGCTTCACTGTGACCTGGCCGTCCACTCCAGGCCTGAGCTTCCAGATCCGCAGGGCGGCAAAACCCGCAGGTCCCTGGTTGCCCCTTTCCACGGTGACCGGCGTTGGCTCCTTCACAGATTCCGCACCTCCTCAGGGTCGTGCCTTTTACCAGGTGGTCCTGCTTCCCTGAGGCCCCTTGC
>JAIYDT010000078.1 GCA_027487355.1 Verrucomicrobiaceae bacterium | reverse complement strand
TTCCTGCTGATGGGGTTTTCCGGTCTCCTGCTGAACGTGGCCAGCCTGCCAATGACGCTGCGCCTAACGCCGGAAGGCCAGGCAAGCGAGGCGCTGAGCCTGCAATTCGCCACCTGGGCAGCGGCCAGCATCTGCGGCGGGGTGCTTTCAACCGTGCTCCAGGCGATCGGGTCCCTGCGGATCGGCGGGATGCAGGTGGTGTTCAACGAACATTCGACGCTCCTGCTGCTGACTCTGGCGGCATTTGCGGCTCCCTTGTTCTACTTCAAGCTGCCGGATCCGGTGCCTGAGAAGTCCAGCCACGGGCATTGGCTCCACGTCCATCGCGAGGATTGGCCAAGGCTGCTGCTTTCCTTGCTGCCGACACTGTGCATCGCCACCGGGGCCGGGTTGAGCATCCAGTTCCTGAACCTGTTTTTCAGTCATGTCCACGAGGTGAGTTCGCGCGACTACTCCGCCTTTGGTTCCATCAGCAACGTGCTGGTGCTTCTCGCCGGACTGCTGGTGCCGGAGGTGAAGCGCCGCTTCGGCTGGCGCGGGGCCATTCTCGGGGTGCAAACGATCGCGGTCGTCCTGCTGGCCTTGATGGGACTGACCGAGCTCCAGAAGACGGCGGCCTGGGCCCTTCCTCTGGCGGTCACCTGCTTCATCCTGCGACAACCCCTGATGAGCATGGCGGGGCCGTCCACCAGCGAGCTGACGATGAGTTATGTCGGGGAACGCAATCGCGAACTCGTCAGCGCATGCAGCGGGGCGATCTGGAGTGGTGCCTGGTGGCTGGCCGCAAGGACGTTCCAGATCCTGCGGGCCCACGAACTCCCCTACTGGCAGGTTTTTCTCGCCACGGCCTTGCTTTATCTGTTCGGGACGGTCGCCTATCTCGGGCTGATCCGCGTGGTGGAAAAGCAGCCCAGCCAACCGTCCGGCCAGGGGCCCGGCCCGGAGACGGAGATTTCCTGAGTCCCGAACGTGCCTCAAGAACGTGGCCGCAGCGGAACGGCTGACATGGAGATCCGGAAGGTGCTTGCAAGGTGGGTTGGAAGGCCCACAACTTGATGCTCATGGAACGTCGATCTGTGCCTGAAGATCCATCGCGAGACATCGCCAGCCTCTCCGACGAGGCGCTCAGGCAGAATGCTCAGGAAAACCAGCTCGCCGGGAATCACGAGTCCGCGATCGCTTTCTATGAGGAAGCGGCGCGGCGTCATCCGGGTCATCCGGGGATTCTGTTAGGTCTCCTGCAATGCTGCCGGAAGCTGCGTCTCATGGACCAGTTTGGCAAACTCGTTTCAGTCATCCGGGATCTGGTCCGACAGGAGCCTGCGCTCATCGACCAGTTTGGCGAGGAGCTCCAGAAGCTGCATGAATATGGCCCGGCGCTGGAAACCTTTTCCCTGCTGGGAAGTTTTCCCCAAGCGGAAGTTCGCGCCGTCGGGTTGGCCCGCGAGACAGCACTCCACCTGCGTCTCGGTCAGGAGTCTCAGGCGTGGGAAGCCATCGCCGCAGCGGAACGTCTCGCTCCACAACTCCCCGAGGTCCTCTCGGCGAAGGCCCTGCTTTGTCGAAAAAGTGATCCTGAAGAAGCGCGACGGATTCTCACTCCACTGTCCCATCCCAACCCGCGAATCCCCCAGCCCTTCACCGTGGCAAGCGCGCACTCGCTCGCCGCGGTTTGTGATTCGCTCAACCTCCCGGATGAAGCCATGCAAGCGCTGGCTCGTGGCAAGGCGCTCGAACAGCAGCAAGCGCTCGTGAAACGATTCCGCGCCCAACGCCAGAGCTGGTGGCAATGGCATCTCGACGCCCTGGATTTCAACCGGACTCAGGCGGGCGCATGGGCGGAGGCTCATGATGATGGCGCGCATCCACGACATGCCTTCCTGCTGGGGCATCCTCGCAGTGGGACGACCCTTCTGGAGCAGATGCTTGATGCGCACCCGGCCATCCAGAGCATCGAGGAAAGCGATATCTGCTCCACGGCGATCGATACCGCCCTGCTCCGGCTCCACGGTCTAACAGGAGGCACGATGCCCTTTGCGGACTGGGTCCGCTCACTCCCCGAGGCGGATTGGGAACCGCTTCGCCACGACTACTTTCGAAAGCTCGCCGTCGAAGCAGGCAAGCCGCTGGACGGACTCATCGCCCTCGACAAGAACCCCGGACTGACGATGAGCGTGCCGAGATTCGCGCGCACCTTTCCGTCCGCTCGATTGATCGTCATGCTCCGGGACCCCCGCGATGTCTGCTTGAGCGCCTATTTCCAATCGACCAACCGCACACCGTGGAGTGTCAACTGGCTCACCCTGGAGGAGACCGTGGAGCAGTATGCGTTCGCGATGAACCTCTGGCTGAAAACGCGCGAGATCATTGTCCAGCCATGGATCGAGGTTCGCTACGAGGACGTCGTTCGGGCAGCCACCGAGGAGGGCACCAGGGTCACGCGCTTTCTGGGACTGGATTGGCACGCCGCGCAGAACGATCCGGCTGGGCATGCGCGGGGAAAACTCATCAAGTCCCCCACCCATGCCGACGTCCTCCAACCGATCCATCCCCAGGCGGTCGGACGCTGGCACCGGTATGAGCAATATCTTGCCCCACTCCAGGACAAGCTCGCCCCGTTCTGTGAGGCCTTTGGCTATGACGTCTGAGACTAGATCCGCTTCACAGCCTTTCCGGGGACTCCAGTGATTCTTCATGACCTCTTCGCAAAGGGAAGTGTGAGTCCACATTGCCGATGCGTCCCGTTGCCTTGATTTTAATCGGCAGGCATCGATTCCGTCGGGAGTCTTGGATCGCAGCAGCCTCTCCGGTGCTCGTATTGACCGCCCTGTCCGACATGATCTTCCCTCTCCGGATTCCCATCCTTCTTGCGATTTCCTTCGTTGGAGGCACCGTCGCGCGGGCACAGCCGCAGGCTCCACCGAACGTCGTGGTGATCCTCTGCGACGATGTCGGTTGGGGCGATCTGGGGTCTTACGGAGCCACGAAAACCAAGACGCCGAATCTCGATCGACTGGCCGCCGAGGGCATGCGTTTCACCGATGCCCATGCCTCAGCCGCCGTCTGCACGCCGACCCGCTACTCGCTGCTGACCGGCGAATACTCCTGGCGAAGGGATGCGGTCGGGCTGAACAAAGGGGTCGCGAATGGAGACTCTCCGCTGCTGATTCCAGTGGGCACCACCACCCTGCCGGGCATCATGAAAAAGGCCGGCTATCGCACCGGGGCGGTCGGAAAATGGCACCTCGGATTCGGCACCTCCACGCCGGACTACAATCAGGACCTTTCCCCCGGACCGCTGGAGATTGGCTTTGACGAGTTCTTCGGATTTCCCGCCACCAATGACCGGATGCCGACGGTCTATGTCCGGGGTCATCGGGTGGTCGGACTCGATCCGGCCGAACCGATCCGCTGCACTTACGATGCGAAGCGTGCTGCTGCGGAAGGCCTTGGAAAATGGGCCGCCGGGAGGGGTCGGATCGGCTTCATGTCCGGTGGCAAGGCTGCTTTTTGGAAGGACGAGGACATCGCAGATACTTTCACCAGAGAGGCGGTGGGTTTCATTGAACGCAGCAAGGAGAAGCCATTCTTCCTCTACCTCGCGCCCCATGACGTGCATCCTCCGACGATTCCGCATCCGCGATTTCTCGGCAGCACGGGACTTGGAAATCGGGCCGACATGCTGAGCGAACTCGATTGGTCGGTCGGCGAAGTCATGAAGGCCCTCGAACGTCTCGACCTCGCCAAGAACACCCTGGTCATCTTTTCCAGCGACAACGGGGCCACTCCGATCAACGAGCAAGGCCATTTGCCCAACGGTCCGTGGCGGGGCAAGAAATCGCAACTCTGGGAGGGCGGCCATCG
>JAIYDT010000564.1 GCA_027487355.1 Verrucomicrobiaceae bacterium | reverse complement strand
CGTTCATCCGTTCGAAAAAGTGCCTCTAAATGAGCTACTTACGGAAATCGACCACAGAACCTTCATGAATCAAGATTCTAACCAATTGGATTTGTTTTAGTTACAACCGGACGCCCGTGTGTTGGAATGTGTGGACTGGCACCCTCCCCACTGCCCCTCACCACTATCGAATCCGGACCGACAGTTATGACTTTCGGAACCGGCCTCGTTTGCGGTGTTTCCTTCCTTTGGGCGGAAAATGACAATCCTCTTGCGGCTGCGGTCACTGCGAAAACCCACGTGATCGTCCAGCATCGGAACGTAATGATTCCGCCAGAAACCATCGCCAATCCCGTGACCGGGGACTCTCTCAAGGTGCTTCGCTGCAGCAGGTTGACAGCCCATGAGAGCGTTCTCTTCGAGTTCGCGCTGCCAGCAGGAGCGGCCGGCTCGCCCATGCATTTCCATACTCGGATCCGCGAGCGATTCGAGGTGCTGGACGGCCAACTCACCCTGATTGCTGGCGCTTCCCGCCAGCCCCGGGTTCTCGGCCCGGGCGAGGCTCTCCTGGTCGAGCCGGGAACCCGTCACCGCTTCTGGAATCCTCACGACCGTCCGGTGACCTTCCTCTGCGAAGTGTCTCCGTCGCGTGACTTCGAGACCTTCATGCTGGCTCTCTATCAACTCGCCCGGGAGGGACTTGCAGGGCCTTCCGGCATGCCTCGGAACATTCTCATGGCGGCCGTCCTGATCGATCTTGCGGACTTCCATGTCCCTGGAGTGCCGGTTTTCGCACAGCGGTGGCTCCGGCGGATGTTGGTCTCGGTAGCCCGCTGGTCGGGTGCGGAAAATTCGATCCACGAACTCGCCGAAAAACTCAGATGATCACTTCATCCATCCATGACAGCGCCAACGCGGCGCGCAAGACCGGCTACGGGATGGTGATTCTCGGAATCTATCTCAACATTCCTTTTGCGACACTGGGCATGATCTTTTCCTATCCGGAAATCCTAAGACAGCCCGCCGGTGAAATCCTCACACGCTATGTTGGCGGAGGGCCAGTTTTGCTTGGGGTATGGTACGCCTTTGTTCTGGCGGCGCTGGCCATGGTCGCGCTGGCGTGGATCGCTCGCTCCATGGGACTGGCAGCAGCCGTCGCTGGCATTCTGGCGGGAGTGTTTCAGGCAATTGGACTGATCCGCTGGGTACTCGTCGTTCCCGTGCTGGCACGGAGTTATACCTCGCCGAATGCCACGGCTGCCACGCGAGACGCGGCGACCCTGGTTTTCGATGCCTTGCACGCCTATGCCGGGGTGGCCATCGGTGAACATCTCGGCCAGCTTTTGACCGCAGCCTGGGTGATGCTTCTCGCGTCTTCGTTAGGAGCCTCCGGCCATGTTGCGCGTTGGCAGGTCCACCTCGGCCATGCCGCTGCGGCGCTGATCGTAGCAGGACTCGCGGAGGGCTTCGCCACGGTGCTGCCCTTCGATCCGGGACTATGGGGCCTGGCGACGCCCGCTGGATTCATCGTTCTCTCCGCCTGGATGGTGGCGGTCGGCATCACGCTGATCCACCGCGCAGCTCTTCCCTCACGCTCCCCGGCGTCGACCCGGTCCAACGCTTGAACGAACGATGAAACGCACTCGGTTCCGCAAAGCCAAGGATGTAAGAGATTTCCGCCACGGGGACCGCGCCGCGGCGCAAGTAGCGCAAGGCAAGTTCGTGCCGCGCGCAGTCCAGCCGCTCGCGAAAACCAGTTCCTTCCTCTTGCAGGTGGCGTTGGAGCTTTCTTCCGCTGACGCCCAACCCGCGGGCGATGTCATCCAATCCGGGAACCATGCCGCGCAGGTTTTCCATGACGGCCTGTTCGACCCGCTCGCTCCAACTGTCGCTGTGGTCGAGTTTCCGGATGGCTCCTTCGGCCCGGGCATCGAAGGCCGTCAGCAAGTCGGGATTGGCATCCGCCAATGGCCAGCCGAGCGCTTCCACAGCGAAGGCCACCCGGTTGACCTCGCGGCTGAATCGCACCGGGCTGCGGAAAATCCTGCGGTGTTCCAAGGTACTTGCGGGCTCGACATGCTGGAACCAAACCTCGGTCACGGGCAGCGGACGGCCAGTCAGCGATGCCGCCAGCGCGAGGAATGCGCTCAGTGTGCACTCGATGTGCTGGCGCGGGCTTTCCAACAGGAAATTCGCGACGTTGCGGTTTGCCTCCAAGTCGAAGCGAGCTTCGGTGTGATGACGGGTGATCGTTCCGCGCACACCGTTCGTCAGCAAATTGGTGTATCGGGCCAGTCGTTCCAGCGCGCTTCCCAAGTCGGGCGCGCTGATCATCGCAAAGCCAACCAGGCCGAGACTCGCCGGTTGGCTGAGTTCACCAAGGTGCAGGCCGAAGTCGTCATCGCCCGTGGCCCGCACCGCCGCATTCCAAGCTCTGAGCGATTGCTCGCCGGAAATTCTCTCGTCAGGCCGCGCCAGCAGCGATGGCTCGATCCCCGCCGCCGCACAAAGTTCTTCAAGCCTCGCCCCGCGGGCAACGGCGTAGCGCATCATGCTGCGGGTAAGCGTCACACTAACGGTCGAGGATTTCATGCAGGCAGCAGCATGGCCAGGTCCCACGCCGCTTTCAACCTCACAGACCCCGATCCTGTCCGATGAATCTCGCCTTCTTCTTTTCCAAACAACTCCGCCACCCCCACGGCTGGCTCGGCGCAATACTCGCGTCCGTGATGAATCGCGAAAACGCAGGCATCAACCGCCTGACACTCGCGGAAATGCGGATCGAGGCCGGGCATCATGTGATGGAGATCGGCTTCGGCGGTGCTGCACTGTTGGAACAAATTGTCACATGCGCCACACAAGGCGCGGTCGCTGGAGTCGAAATGTCGGAAACCCTGCTGAAGAAAGCCCGACTCAATCCAAGTCTTCGCTTCGCCATCCTTCGCGCGGGCACCATCGAGTCACTGCCCTTCGCGGATGCCTCGTTTGACCGCGTATGCACCGTGAACACGATCTATTTCTGGAGCGATCAAACCCAGGCCATGCGCGAGGTTCTTCGTGTCCTGAAACCCGGAGGGAGATTCACCATCGGCTTCCACACCGAGGCAGACCTGCGGAAAACCGGCGTTTCGGAAAGCGTGTTCCGATTTCACGACGCAGAGGCGGTGGAATCCCTCTTTTCCGCTAACGGCTTCGTCTCCATCTCTCGAACAAACGGCCGAAATGCAGGCCGCGAATTCATCTGCATCTCCGGACATCGAAACCCCACCATCCCATGACCATCGAAACCCGCCTCGCCTCACTCATCCCGCTCCCCGCTTGGCTGGCCGGCGTGGTGACCGCCATTGCTCTAACAATCATCGGCTTCGCGCTGCACGCGTTGTCCGGGGTGCTTCCCTTCACCGCCGGGCCGACTCCTGAAATCACTCCGCAAGCCCACGTTACCGTACTTTGTGCGTCCTTGCTGGCCTACGGATTGACCGCCGCACGTCTGGCCGACAGGGCGGGTAGCGCGGCCACGATGAGCCCGCGCTGCTGGCTCTACAGCAGGCTGGCCGGCGCTGCGGGAGTAGGGGTGGGCATGGTGCTGATCGTCCTGACTTCCCAGCAAATCCACCTTCAGGAGCCCGGGCGGAATCCATGGAATGCGGGGGAACTGTATGTCGATCTCCTTTCCCTGCTCTTGCTTTGGGGTCTGGGGCGCGCGGCCTATTTCACCTTTCGCGGCGCGGGAGTGAATGAATACCAGAGCGTGTTGGTGGATCTCTGGAATATCACCCCACTTCAACGCTACGGCCGCAGTGGCCTTCGCAACGCACTCGCTTGGTGCCTTGGCATTTCCCTCTTGGTGGTAATCATGTTCTTCGATCCGAATCCCGAATTGCAGGTCGATTCCGCGAAGGTGCTGCTCCCCCTTTTCCTTGGCAGCGTTGCCGTCGCCGCACTCTCACTGTTTCTTCCGCTATGGAGGTTGAAACAGCGCGTGCAGGTTGAAAAGTCGACGACCTTGGATGAGATCGGTCGGCAGCTCCGCCAAATCCGCGACGACAGGCAGCGAGGAACCCCATCATCACCGGGAACCGAGGCCGACCTGATCGCCCGCCGAACCTTCATCACCGATGTTCCCGAATGGGCGATCGACACGGGAACCTTCCGCAAGCTTTCGATCTACCTGCTTTTTCCGGTTGGATCCTGGTTTGTCGGCCCCCTCCTCCGCAAGTTGGTGGACACCGTCGTTTTCGAATCAGTCATCAAAAACGTGATCGAAATGATCTCTAGATGAGCAAGCGCCTTCCTTCGGAGTCGGGGTTTTCATCTTTCCATTTGCCGGGTGGCCGTACGTCCTCGCGGATTCACATTGAGGAAAACAGACTCTCTGGCGGACGTAAGAGCCCCGAAATTGGCATTCCTCGCCGCCGGCCGCCAACACGATGCCATCACGCTGATTCCCGCCCTCCTGCTCTCCATCAACGCCATCGCCTCCGGCCTGCGCATCGCCGGTTGAGAGCGCCTTTCCTCAGCGTCCCAAATAGTGATCCAGCCCGTTCAGAAACATCTGCACGGAGACCATCACCAGCACCATGCCCATCAGCCGCTCGACCGCGATCGTCCCCCGCTCCTTGAGCACGCGGGAAATCGCCGGGGCGAACATCAGGATCGCCGACGTGATGCCCCAGGCGACCAGCATCGCCACCAGCCAGTCGGTCATCTTGTGGGGCTCCGAACTCACCAGCACCAACAAGGTCGCCAGCACCGAAGGCCCGGCCATCAGCGGGGTGGCGAGAGGCACGATGAAAGGTTCCGTTAGAAGCTGGTCGTCCTCCTCGCGTCGTGGCGGAGGGAACACCATTTTCAAGGCGATCAGGAACAGCACCACTCCGCCGCTGATGAAAAGCGCCTCCTCCTTCAGGTGCAGCAGCCCCAGCAGCCAACGGCCGCAGAACAGGAACACCAGCAGGATCACGAGTCCGATCACCAGCTCGCGGGCAATCACCGCCACCCGCCGCTCCGGCGGCACGGGCCGAAGGGCAGCCAGGAAATTCGCGACGTTGCCGAGTGGGTCCATCGTCGTGAGCAGAAGAAGGCTCGCGGAAAGCTTGTCCATCCCGGATCATCAGCCAGCGGCGGGCACCGAGGTCAATTCGGCATTTTCAAGGAAGCGATTCCTTTGGGATCATGGGGGAAAATCTCCGGTTTGACACCCACCACGTAAGACGGCATCTTACTTCCATGATCACCAGCCTTTCCAGCAAGGGACAAATTGTCCTCCCTGCCGAACTTCGCCATCAGGATGGAATTCAAACTGGCCAGAAGTTCGAGATCGAACGTCTGGATCGCGGTGACTATCGCTTGGTGCAAATCATTGAACCAGCCAATCAAGGAGTGGTGGACTGGCTCCTCGCCTGCCCGGTCAAAGGATGGTACACTCCTATTGAATCCGAATCCACCGACAGCCTGTGAAGTTCCTCGTTGATGCCAATGTGTTGAGCGAGGTGACTCGACCAAGCCCGGACGCAACAGTGCTGAAGTGGCTGAAACTCCATGCCTCCGAGATCGCGGTCGATCCTGTCATTCTCGGCGAACTCCGACACGGCATTCTCCTTCTACCCAAGGGGAAAAAGCGTACATCACTGGAAACTTGGTTCGCGTCAGGTGCGGAAAGCCTCCTCTGTCTGCCTTGGGATCGCGAAACGGGCCTGCGTTGGGCAGAGCTGTTGGCATTCCTGAAGAAGCGCGGAACTCCGATGCCGGTGAAAGACAGCATGATCGCCGCGACCGCAATCGCTCATGGATTGACCGTTGTGACCCGCAATACGATTGATTTCACAAAGGCGAAGGTTCCGACGCTGAACCCATTTTCCTGACTCAGTCAATACAGTCGAACAATTGGTCTGGTATCAATCGACCTACCACACCCCCTGCTCCTTCAACTGCCTCTCCGCGACCTCGGCCCAGCCGCGGTTGGCGGCGGGGGAGGCGGGGGAGGGATGGAGGATGCGGCCGATCTGATAGCTGCCGTCGGTTTTCTCCGCCGCTCTTCGAAGGCGTTCCTCGGCGAAGCCACCGACGCCGATGAGATACTGCGGTTTTAGTAGTTTGAGGACCTCCGTGAGGTGATCGAGGCAGATGGCTTCGACAGGTTCCATCTCCGCTGACGGGAGCTTGTCGGGCGTGAGGTTGGCCCCGGTGGCGCTCATCCAGACGAGGGGGCAGTAGTTGGCGACGTAGTGGTCGGCGAAGAAGTCTTCCGGCTTGGGGAACCTTTCGGAAAACAGTCCCCAAAGGCGTCGGCCGCTGACCTCGGACTTCGGGCAGTGGAAGCCTTCGATCGGGCGCTTCGGATGCTCCGGCACCGGCTTGCCGACGGGGGCGGTGATGCCCATCCAGTCGCGCACGGCGGCGATCTCTCCAAAGGGCACGCCGGT